>JBBSVG010000052.1:0-9193 GCA_038233775.1 Bacteroidota bacterium
CAGCCGGGAACAGCGCCGAGCGACCGTTTCATCGCGCCTCGCGCCTCGTTCATCGCTCTCCCCATCCATGTGAATTGGAAAGCAGTGAGGAGTCAGCCGAAAAGCAGCGAAAACGAGCACATAAGATCCTAACGGACAAAGACTTTACCATATGTAAAGCGCGGTATGCCCGCCGCACTGGCCGTGGCCCCGTAGTGGCGGCCATCCTGCTAAAAAAGCCCGGCCCGGCAAAAAGCGCCAAACCGAAGTTCAGCGCCTTTCGCCGGGCCGGGCTTGCCCATGCCGCCTGGTTCTTAGTCGTCGTCCGTGGCCTTGGCCACGCCCTGTTTGTGGCCCACGTACTGTACCCCCGCCATCACGGCTCTGGTGTCGACCCTGACGCCGCCGTTGCTCACGCTGACGCCGGGCGCGTGGATGCCCCGGCCGTTGACGGACGTGTTGCCGGCCTGCACACCGCCGCTTCTGGTAACGCTCACGCCGCCATTGTAGTCGCTCTGCTTCATGCCGAAGCAGTTGCTTTTGTTGTTGAGCGAAACGGTCAGCTCGCCGCCCTCCTGGCTGTAGGTGGCACACCCCAGCTGCACCTGAAAGTTGCCTACTTTCTGCGCGGGGATGCTGTAGGTAGCACCTTCGTCGTTGCTCGTGAACACCAGCGCCTTCACCCGGCCACCGGGGAGCAGGTTCGCAATCCACACCACATTCCTCAACCTGGGGTCTTTGCTGAGCGTGACGTCTGTTTCGGATCCTTTCAGGTTGTCGGGGCCCATAAAGGACTCCTGCTCGTATTGGCCGATGGCGCTGTTCCCCTGGGCCAGCACGGGGGTCGCCAGCGCCAGCCCGACCAAAGTCAGAAGATACTTTTTCATGTAAGTGGTGGAGTAAGGGATGAGGTTTGCCTTAGCGGCCAGAGTGGGTTCGAGGCCGTTTCGGCCAATTATTTGCAACTTTCAAGCCGCTTCTCCGGATGATGTGATGTCCCACACAAGGTTGACAATTTTTAAAAATACGAAAGAAGCCCCGACCTGTTGAGGATCGGGGCTTCTCGTTGTACTGCAATGCTTTACGGAGGTGGCTGGAGAGGGAGTTGAACCCCCGACACTGCGATTTTCAGTCAAGACCCGCCAGCCACAAAACACCGCGTTTCCGGGCTGGATTGGCCGCTTTCGCGTCTACATGGGCGTTCGCACTGGTGGTTTCCGAACGTTTCCGGGAGTAAATCAGGCTCTCTGGTCACTCATGCGATCACTCATCCGCGCAAGCTCGTCAAGGTGAACCGAGGCCCCTGCCAGCAGGGTCGGGTAGGCCCGGGCGTACTTCTGGGTCACGGCCAGCGACGAGTGTCCGGCCATTCCGTTAGGAGTTACGCAGTTGAGATGATCACGTGCCAAAGCAAGCTTGAAAACGCCGCTTTCAGGGCTCTTGGCGACTTTTTCGACCTCGTTTTCAGGCTAAAAACGCCTGTTTCGAGTTGAACTGCGTAACTCCTATCCGTATATTCAGGGTTCCAGTTTTCCCGACCCTTTCTCAACCGAACCGAACCGATGGCGACCTACGACAAGCTGCAGATTCCGACCGACGGCGCACCGATCACCGCCGAGAATGGCACGCTCAACGTGCCCGACCGACCGATCATCCCGTTCATCGAAGGCGACGGCACCGGCCCCGACATCTGGCGCGCCGCGAAACGGGTGCTCGATGCGGCCGTCGAGAAAGCGTATGGCGGGCAGAAGAAGATCGCGTGGTTCGAGGTCTATGCCGGTGACAAGGCCAACGATGTGTACGGCCCGAACACCTGGCTGCCGGAGGACACGCTGACCGCGATTCGCGAGTATTTGGTCGCGATCAAGGGTCCGCTGACCACGCCCGTCGGCGGCGGGATTCGGTCGATCAACGTCGCGCTGCGGCAGATCCTCGACCTCTACGTCTGCCTGCGGCCGGTGCAGTATTTCACCGGGGTGCCGTCGCCGGTGAAGCACCCGGAGAAGGTCGATATGGTCATTTTCCGCGAGAACTGCGAGGACATCTACGCCGGGATCGAGTACAAAGCCGGCTCGGATCAGGTCGAGAAGCTGATGCGCTTCCTACAGGACGAACTCGGCGTGACGCAGGTTCGCTTCCCCGAGTCGTCGGCGCTGGGGATCAAGCCGGTCAGCGAGGAAGGATCGAAGCGGCTGATCCGGGCGGCGATTCAGTACGCGCTGCTCAACAACCGCAAGTCGGTGACGCTCGTCCACAAAGGCAACATCATGAAGTTCACCGAGGGTGGCTTCCGCGACTGGGGTTACGAACTGGCGAAAGACGAGTTCGGTGCCGAGTTGCTCGACGGCGGGCCGTGGATGAAGCTGCCCAACGGGATCGTCATCAAGGACGTCATCGCTGACGCCTTCTTGCAGCAGATTCTGACCCGGCCGGCCGAGTACGACGTGATCGCGACGCTGAACCTGAACGGGGACTACATCTCCGATGCGCTCGCGGCCCAGGTCGGCGGGATCGGGATCGCACCCGGCGCGAACATCAACTACGTCACCGGTCACGCCGTCTTCGAGGCGACCCACGGGACCGCGCCGAAGTACGCCGATCTCGACAAGGTCAACCCCGGCTCGGTCATCCTTTCGGGCGAGATGATGCTGCGGCACATGGGCTGGAATGAGGCGGCCGATCTGATCGTCGAGGCGCTGAAGCAGGCTATCGACCAGAAAACCGTCACCTACGACTTCGCCCGGTTGATGGACGGCGCCACCGAGGTCAAGTGCTCCGAGTTCGCCGACGCGATCATCGCCAACATCGGCTGACCGCCGTCAGCTTGAAACGAAAGCCCGGACCGGCCACCGCGCCGATCCGGGCTTCTCTGTTTCCGACGCTCGCCAGCGCCGTTCTCTTGCCGTGAGCTGATCGCTGATAGCCGACAGCTTCTTCGGGCTACTTCAACAACAGCATCCGGCGGACTTGGACGAACGAGCCGACCTCGATCCGGTAGAGATAGACGCCGGTGCTGAGTCCGGCGCCGTCGAACGTCACCTCGTGGTGACCGGCAACCATCGGCGCATCGACCGGCCGGGCCACTTCCCGACCGAGCATGTCATAGACACTCAGCCGCACTCGGCCCGTCGTCGGCAGATCGAAACGCAAGGTCGTCTGCGGGTTGAACGGGTTGGGCGCGGCTGGGTACAGCGCGAACCGGGTCGGCAGGGCCGGCCGGTCGGGCTCGACCGCGACCGGCTCACCCGGCTCGGCCAGGATGAACGGCGAGAGCGACGGACAGAGGGCGCAGACAGTCCTCGTGGCGAAGTCCGACGGCAGGATCGTCCGGTTGACCAGTTGGTTGCCCTCGCCGTGGTAGATGCGGACTTTGGCGAACTCGACGGAATCGGTGAACGAGGCGAGCCGGAAGCAGACCGTCACGTCCCCCTCGTACTGCGCCGTGGTGCGGATGTCGAATCCAGGCGCACCGGGCAGCGGCCGGACCCCGGCGGGCAATGCGCCCTGACCGACCGGATTGAGCCCTTCCACCCGAGTGAGGCCCGGCGCGATGGTTCGGGTAAAGGTCACCGACGCCACCCCGGTGGTAACCCCGATCTCGAAACCCACCGGCGTGGGCACGTCCGGCAGCGGCTGCCACGCCGGCCACATATCGTCGTCGGGTGCGGGTCGGGTGACACGCGTGTTGCCCGGTGAGATCGTGATGAAGCTGTCGAATTCGGAGTTGCCAGTGGCACGATTGATTCGGGTTGAGGTGGCGACCAGTTCCCCATCGGGACTGAGCGCAGGATGGAGCGGTAGAGAGGGTATGTTTCGTCCATCCAGGGAGCGCACGGCGGGGTCGTTCAACCCGGTGATCCTCGCGTTCAACTCCAAAAGATTCGTGAAGTTGTTGACCTCACCACCTCTGTTGCTGTTGTCGTTGACGTAGATCAGTCCACCATCTGGCGACCATGCGGGGGTGAGCGCAGTTGTGGCAAACGTCGGCTGGTCGTAGGTGTGGATCAGCCCTCCATCCGAACTGCGAACCCGAACCAGTTGCTGCAACGACTCCCCCACCCGTTGCCGACCAAGCACGAGCTGTTGTCCGTCGGGCGACCAAGCCGGGCGAAAGAAGTTGAGCCCCGAAGTTGCCGGGATGATCGTCGCGAGCGTTGCCCCATCGGGCGTGACCGTCATCAGCGCACTCTGGGAATTGCCGCCGCTGAATCGGGTCATACGGACGAACGCGATCCGGTCGCCGAGGGGCGACCACGCCGGGTAGTGATCCTGAACCGAGTTGGCGCCGGAAGGGACTGCCGGGGTCGTCAGGCGCCGCACGTTGCTGCCGTCGGCGTCCATCAGGAAGATCCCGTCGGTGGAAAAGTCGGATTGGACGAAGGCGATCCGCGTTCCGTCGGGCGAGTAGGCTGGCTGGGTCCCGCCCGACGGGGTCAGGACGCGGGAACCGGTGCCGTCGGCGTTCACCGAGCGGATGTTCGGGGCGCCATTCGAGGTTTCTCGGGTGTAGGCAAGCCGGTACGGCTGCGCGATGACCGTCAGCGTCTCGGGATGGGTGGGATTGAAGATCGTCAGCCGCGCCGGACTGAACTGGTAGAGACTCGTCGCGGTAAACTCGATTCTGTGCTCGGCGCCCTCCACCAGCCCGAGGTCAACACCGTGCAGCACGAATCGGCCCTCGGCGTCGGGCGTAACCCCGGTGCCGCCGGTGTAATTGTTCATCTGCCCGTCGCTGGTCAGTCGGCGGATGTTCTTGACTCGGGTGAACACCGGCAGCGAGTCGCTGTCGGTCCGCACGATTCGGCCCGTCAGCGTAAAGACCCGGTGAGCGACGTAGTCGGCCACCGTCGTGTCCCGATTCAGCCCGGCCACCGTCCGCCCGACGAAGGACGGCATGACCAGCAGCGAGTCGTTGAAATCGGCATCGACCCGGTAGGCATCGAACCGCAGGCCTGGGAAGGCGTAGCGACCAGTTGAATCGGTCACCGCCGTAGCGATGAGTGGGAGCGCCCCGCCAGGCAGGGCGACATTGCGCCGCAACCGAACCCGCACGCCGGGCTGGCCCAGGGTTCGGTTGCGGAAGGTCACGACCCGACCGCTGATCGTCGAGCGAATCGGGTGGCCGATGAAGTCGGCGTTGCCGACGCTGGCGGGCAGATTCGGGAAGGTGCGCCGGGTTGAGTCGTATCTCGCGACCGTTGCCAGCGGGACGACCGTGTACGTCTGCCCCGAGGTCAACCCGGTGAAGCGGTAGCGCCCGCTCGTGTCGGTGCTGACCGTGCGGAGCGAGTCGGTGCCCCTGAAGATCGTCAGCAGCTCACCGCGAATCGAGCGATTGTCTGGCTCCGAGAGCCGCCCGCCGATGGCGACATCCGCGACGATCTGAACCACGACCAGCCCACTGGCCGTCAGCCCCGAGGGGTCGCTGACGGTGTAGGTAAAACGGCCGGTGCCGGTGACCGACGGCTGTGGCGTGTAGAGCACGGCCGTCCCGCCTTCCACCCGTGCCGTACCGCCGGTCACGGCCGTGACGGAGATGACCGTCAACGGGTCGCCGTCGGGGTCGCGGTCGTTGGCAAGCACCGGGACGAGCACCGTCAGCCCTTGAAACGTCTGGACCGTGTCGGCGACCGCAATCGGCCGGTCGTTGACCGGTGTGACGGTCACGTTCACCCGACCGCCAACGGTGTCGCCCCTCGCGTCGCGGACCACGTAGGCGAAGCTGTCCGTCCCGAAGTAATCCAGCGCCGGGGTGTAGCGAACGAGCGTGTCGGCGACGATGGCCGTCGTGCCGTGGGCCGGCTGTTTGACTCGGTCCACCCGCAGCCCGGCCCGACCGGCGCTCAGTCCGCCGTCGCGGTCGGGACTCGAGTCGTTCGCCAGCACCGGGATGACCACCGGGACATCCTCGGCCGTGGTGACGAGGTCGGTGATCGCCAGAAAACGGGTCGTGTCGTTCTCGATGATCGTCGTGGTGAACGGTCCCCACGTCCCGGCGTCGTCCATCGCCCGAGCGAACACCTCGACCCGGCCAAGCGGCACCCGGTCAGTGGCGACGCCCGATTTACCAAACGTCCGAGGCGAACCGGGGCTCGTCAGCGGGTCGAGTTGGGTGCCGCTGCCCGGTGGTCCCGGTTCGCCGAAGAACACCTCGGCCGCGACCACCTGCCGAGCCGGCGGTGCCGGTTCTCCATCGGGTCGGGCGACGATGACAACCGCGCCGATGGCCGGTCCCCAGCCACCGGCCGCCCGACGAAACCGGACGTAGAGTTGGTGCCGACCGACACTCAGCCCCGTCGTGCTGACTGCCGTCATCACGCGAGCGGTGTCGGCCGGTTCCGCAACGGGCAGCAAAATGGCTCGACCACGACCGGGATCGGCGTCGAAGAAATACTCGGCGGCGATGATCGTCTCCCGTGTTTCGGCGGGGACAAACTGCGGGTCGAACACGATCACTGGGGCGCCGATGGCCGGTCCCCAGCGACCGTTGCTCGCTTGAAAGCGGACAAACAGCGTGTGCGGCCCGTCGGCCAGGCCGGTCAGGTTGGTCCGCAGGGCGATGGTCGAGGTCGTGCCGCTCGCGCTGAACGGTTCGCCGTTGCCAAATCCGGGGTCGCGGTCGAAGAACGACTCGCCGCCGCGCAACGTCAGTCTCGGCGCGACCTGCGCCCCGGCTTGTCCAAAGGTCAGCAACGCGATCAGCAGCGCGACGAACGCCGGCCACAGGGCGCCGAAGCGCCTTTCAATCTGTCGGTTTTCCATGAAATCGGCCTCCCCCGTTAGAGATTATTGGCCGATCTTGCCAACTGCCCGAACGTCGAGCGTGCCGCCCCGGACGATCCGCCCCGGCGTCACTTGCAGATCCACCACGACCGGCAGATCGGGCGTGCCGCCGTCGTCCTCGAACGGCTGCGCGCCGCCGTAGATCCCCTTGTCGCCCCGCGTCCCGTCCGGGTCGTTGAAGGCCGGGCCGATCCGCCCGGTGTCCATCGCCGGTGAACCGGGGCGCAGGTGGAAGTCCGACACCCCGAACGTCAGCGGACTGGTGGCCGATGGGAAGTTGACAAACAGCGGATCGCCGGTCGTCCGGCTGTTGCGAACGGCGTAGAACGGCTCGTTGATCTCCGCATCGGTCGCAGTTCCGCTCGCCAGGAAGTAGTGGTTGAAACCGATGAAAAACTGAGCGTTGTCCGTTTGCACCACTGGGCCGCCCCTGGCGCTGCCCTTGATGAAGATGTTGTTGTAGATCTCGCTCGACGGGGGCAGGTTGTTGGACGCGAGGGCATTGGACTCATCGCTGCGGATGACGTTGTAGATCAGCTTGAAGCCACCAGGGAGTCCGGTGTTCCCGTTGACTTGGACGCCGGGAGTGGCAAACCCCACACTGAAGATGACGTTGTGGTCCACCACCAGCCCATTCGGCCGCTCGATCAGCACCCCATTGCCGCCGCCAGCGAGGATGGTGTTGAGGTAGATCCGCCCGCCCGGTGCGCCAATCCACTCAATGGGTCGTCGCCCGTTGGCTGTGATCCGGTTGCCGACGATCTCCACGTTGGCTGCCCCTTCCTGGACGATCAGGGCGACGCCGCCAGTAAACACGTTGATGAGGAACCCCTCGATCCGCGCCCCGCTCGACCCGGCGACAAACGTGACGCCGTCGCCCTGGGTGATGAACAGTTCGGTCGCCTGCCCCGGCCCACCGTCGAAGCCGCCGCCGAGCAGCGTGATCGGCTTGTTGATCGTCACCGACCCCTGGTAGATGCCGAAGACGGGATGAATCGTGTCGCCCGCCACCGTCGAGGGCGCGTCGATGGCCGATTGGATGGTCAGAAAATCCCCGGTTCCGTCGGGATTGACCGTCCGAATCCGCGCCGACGAGTCGGCAACACCGGCCGTGAGGACCAACAACGCGAGCAACACGCCTCGAAGCAGTTGAGTCAACATAAACACCTCTGCGAATGGAATCGGGTGAACGGCTGGGAAACGACGATTGCGGAATACGGACTTGCGTTTACGGCCGATAGCCGACGGCTATTTGAGCAACAGCATCCGGCGGACTTGGACGAACGATGACACGACGGCGACCAGCGCAGCGGGGCACTTCGCTTCAGGACATACGCAATCCCGGCTTGCTCTGGCTCATCTTTTTTATTTTTAATTTCTTGAGTCAGGGTAATCGCACGGCGCTGCCTCGCCCGGCTCCGGTGAGCGGTCGCTGATCCGAGGAGATTTCACAGCGGGGCGCGACGCAAGCGGGCGAGTCGATGGAAGGTAGAGGGCTGCGACCGCGACCGCAATAGTGCAAATGCGGGGTTCTCGCTATCTTGTGACGCAAGCTACGGGGTCCACTTCGGCCACATCATCAGGCGATGCAATGGGCATTTTCCTCGACAGCAACGCGGTGGCGCAGCTCACCGCCGTCCAGCGGGTGCTCCTTTCGCCACTCGATCCCGGCGATGACCCGTCGTTCGATGGTTGGCGCGGCCGGGTGACGGCGGCGCTCCGGGCGCTCGTCGGGGCCGACCACAGCATATTCTTCTTCGCCCAGCCCGGCGAGTCGCTCGTCCACGATGACGCGATGTCGACCGACGTGACCAACCGACTGCTGACGCTCATCGCCTCCGACTCAGGCGGCATCTCGCTGGCCGACGACTACCAGACCGAGGCAAACCGGCGGCGGATGCAGCTCGGGATCGAAGCGTGGCACGAGGGGATGTTCGGCGACCGAGCGCAACTGGACCGTTCGCCCGTCTACCAGGAACTGATGCACCCAGCTGGAATCCGCTATCTGATCGGCCTGAGCACCTATCCGACCGAGTTGGGCGAGGTCTCGGTCTCGCTCTCGTTCGAGCGGTCGTCCGCGCCGATGTATAGCGCGGCCGGAGTCGAATTGCTCGGGCTGGTCGTACCCGCGTTCAAGGCCGGCGTCCGGCTCTGGCAGCAACTCGGTCGGCACCGAACGGCGCTCGGCCGGACCATCGACGCGCTGCCGACGCCTGCGCTGCTGCTCGACCCGAGCGGCCAGCCGCTGCACCTCAACCGCGCCCTCGTCGAACTGCTCGCCGCCGACCCCGCCGCCGAACCGACGCTGCGCCGGGCGCTGACGAGCCTCACGGCGCCAACGCACACCATCGCCACCGCCCGCGCCCGTTACCGGCTGACGGTCGGACCGCTAACAAGCGACGGTCTGCCCGACGGCGGAACGGTCGCCCTC
>JBBSVG010000053.1:0-9191 GCA_038233775.1 Bacteroidota bacterium
CTGCTGCTCGTTGGGCTGATCGGGTTCGGAATCTACCTGTTCGTCCGGCTCCGGTTCCGTCGGTTGAAACGTCGGGCGGTTGAGTTGGAGGAAACGGTCGTCAGCCGAACGAAGGATCTGGCGGCGGCGAAAGGCGAAGCGGAACAGGCGCTGGTTGAGGTGGAAGCGGCAAGAAGCGAGGCGGAACAGGCGCTGGTTGAGGTGGAAGCGGCGCGGCGAACGGTTGCGGGTCAAGCTGAAGCGCTGGTCGCGCTCGACCGGGCCAAGTCTCGCTTCTTCGTCAACCTGTCGCACGAGTTCCGCACGCCGCTGACGCTGATCGTCGGTCCGCTCGAAGGCGCGCTCGACGGCACATATGGCGCACTGCCGACGCCTCTCCGGGCGCAGCACGAGGTCATGCTGCGACACAGCCAACGGTTGCTGCGGCTGATCAACCAGATGCTCGATCTCGCCCGACTCGAGGCCGGCAGCCTGACCGTGACGGCCCATCCGGTCGATCTGGCCGACTTCACCCGACAGGTCGGCTCGATGTTCAGCTCCATCGCCGGGCGGCGCGGGCTGACGCTGCGGTTCGATCTGCCCGACGAACCCATCTTCGCGCTGGCCGACGAGGACAAGCTCGAGCAGATCGTCAGCAACCTGCTCTCGAACGCGGTCAAGTTTACGCCAAGCGGCGGGACGATCACGCTCGGCCTCGCCGCTGACGAAACTGGCGACTCGTGGCGGCTTCGCTGGTCGGTCGCCGATACGGGCATCGGCATCCCGGCCGCGCATTTGGGCCGCGTGTTCGACCGCTTCCATCAGGTCGATGACTCGTCCACCCGGTCGGGCGAAGGCTCTGGCGTCGGGCTCGCGCTGGTGAAGGAACTGGTCGCGTTGATCGGCGGCGAGATCACCGTCGAGAGTTCGCCCAACTCGGGCGCAACGTTCACCGTCCGGCTGAGTCTGCCGCGCGCGGGTTCGGTCGCGCCGTTCGGGTCGGTCGCTGCCGGGCCGGTTCGACAGATCGAGCCGTCGCCGGTCGCGCCGCCGGTCGCGCCGCCGGTCGAGACGCCGGTCGAGACGCCGATCAGCGCGCCGCAACTGGACGCCGACGCGCCACTGGTGCTCGTCGTCGAGGACAACGCCGATCTGCGCCGGTTCATCGTCGATCACTTGGCTGCTATCGTCCGCACCGTCGAGGCGGGCGATGGGATCGCCGGGCTGCGGCTTGCCCGAGAGATCGTCCCGGATTTGATCCTCTCGGACGTGATGATGCCGGGGATGGACGGGCTGGCCTTCTGCCGCGCCGTCAAGACCGATCCGGCGCTCGATCACATCCCGGTCGCGCTGCTGACGGCTCGGGTCGGCAGCGAGCACCGGATCGAGGGGATCGAGCACGGTGCCGACGCTTACTTGGGCAAGCCGTTCCGCCCCAACGAATTGCGGGCGACGATTCTCGGACTGATCGAGACGCGCCGCCGACTGCGTGAGCATTACCGAACCGTCATCACGCCAAGTGCGGCGGTGATCGTCAAGGGCATCCCCGAGCAAATCGCCTTGCCCACATCGGCCACGCCGCCGCTCTCCAGCGCCGACGAGCGGTTCCTCGCCACGCTCCACGAGCGACTCACCGCGCACCTGAGCGAGGTCGATTTCAACGTCGATGAACTGGCCCGCGAGCTGGTGCTGAGTCGGGTGCAGCTCTACCGCAAGCTGAAGGCGATCACCGGCGAGACGCCCGGCGACCGACGCCGCCGCCTGCGGCTCGACTGCGCCGCCGATCTGCTCCGCGCTGGCGAGTTGACCGTGGCCGAGATCGCGTACAAGGTCGGCTTCAGCTCGCCCTCCTACTTTGCCCGCGCCTTCCGCGAGCACTTCGGCCACACCCCGACCGAGCACGCGGCGCTTTAGGCTGACAGCGATCAGCTCACGGCAAGAGAACGGCAGCGGAAGCCGTCAGCGATCAGCTGTCAGCGATCAGCTCACGGCAAGAGAACGGACGATCCAACCCCTCCCCGTCGGGGAGGTGGCGCGCGAGCGCCGGTGGGGGTCGTCGTGCAGAATGCGGCCGCCCCCCCCCCCCGCTCGGCTGCGCCGGCTGCCCCCCGCCGGGGGGCGGTTTTAAGGTCAAACCCGTCTGAATACCGCTCTATCAGCCGTCAGCTCACGGCAAGAGAACGAAAGCGGTCGGCGTCCGGTCATGGATTCGACAGTCGCGCCTTCGGCGACACCACGAACGGAGAGCGGACGGCGCTTGAGCCCGATGGCTTCGGCGTGAGACCCTTCACTTCGTTCAGGGTGACAGACACCGGCGAACAGACGCGGTCGGCGGTGGCGGCTCCGTTCATGGATTCAGGCGCGGGCGACGCCCAGCGCCCAAGCTCACCATGAACGGAGAACGGCTGTCAGTCGGTCACAGCGTCGCGCTGTCTTTCCATCGCTCCTCGCTCATCATTCATCGCTCTCCCCCCTCCTGCTGTCGAAATCGGCTGTTTTGCGACGTAAGTGCGCGAGAATGCGACGAAAAGACTACCGCTTCCCCGGCGGTTACGGGTATCTTCGTACCCATTCAACAGCGACTCCCGCTGCTTCTCATGTGTTTCGAAGCCGCCACCTCTCTGGTTCCCGATTTCCCGACTGCCGACGCCGACCGCCAAGCTGACCCGAAGCTGCGCCCGATCACCCGGATCGAGGTCACGGCGCTCGAGGCGAGCCTGTCGGTCGCGCCGGTGCCCAACTCACCCGAGTCGGCTTCGCCTGAACAAGTCGTGTCGGTCACGCCGACCGCCGGTGCATCCTCCCTGTACGTCTGACGCCCATGCTGTCCGCTCCCCGTTCACCCCAGCCGACCCCCGCCATGACCCTGTTACGCTTGTTGCGTCCCGTGTGGACGTGCCGCCTCCTGCTCGGCCTGTTGCTGGCCGCTGCGCTCGTGCCCGACAGCGCACAGGCGCAGATCGTCGATGCCGGAACCGGCAGCGGGATCGCAGGCAACGGGACCAACCAGTGGGGCTCGGCGCTGAGCTTTGCGATGACCGCCGACCAGACCCAGTACCTACCGGACGGCTACAGCGGAAGGATCTTAAAGATTGCGCCGAACGGGACCATCTCCGTTTTTGCCGTTGTCCCGTCCCAACAGATCTCGGCTGTTGCC
Source organism: Bacteroidota bacterium (assembly GCA_038233775.1). Classification (GTDB taxonomy): domain Bacteria; phylum Bacteroidota; class JBBSVG01; order JBBSVG01; family JBBSVG01; genus JBBSVG01. The sequence goes on from JBBSVG010000053.1 coordinate 3,137, forward strand.
GTCGCACCCGACGGCGACGTTTACACATCCGAGTTTGGTGTCCTCCGTCGCTACAATGCGGCGGGAATTTATTTGGGCATCGTGGCCGGGGTGCCTGGTTCCCAAGGGACCACGGATGGGGTCGGCAGCCAGGCCCGATTGGGTACCTCGTATGACATGGTGGTCGGGCAGGGAAACGTCATCTATGTAGCAGAAGGGCTCAATAAGCGGATCCGGAAGGTCATCCCGAACGCGGACAAGTCGCAGTGGACCGTCTCGACACTGGCCGGGGCGTCCGGCGCCGAATTCATGAGGCCCACCTACATCGCGCTGAACAAGGACGGTACGTTCCTTTACGTCAGCGACAATCTCGATTGCAGGATCAAACGGGTCAACACGATCACCGGGCAGGTGACGGCGGTTGCCGGCAACGGCACGTCGAACTATGCGGACGGGGTCGGCACGACCGCCGCATTCATCGGCCCCTTCGGGCTTGCCGTCGACAGCGACGAGGCCATTTATGTGGCCGGCAACGACGAGCAACGAATCCGCAAGATCGTCCCGGACGCGAGCCGGACCACGTGGACGGTTTCGACAGTGGCTGGCAACGGCACGGCCGGATACGTCAACGGCATCGGGACGAACGCCGCCTTCAACGGCCCGGTATGCATCCGGATCGGGGCGGACGAGTCGCGCCTGCATGTGCTCGATTACTCGAATTACCGCATCCGTCTGCTCGCCGTGCCGCAGCTACAGAGCCTGTCGCTGACGAGCATCTCATCGTATGAGCCGGTCACCCTCACGCTGACCGGCCAGAACTTCATCGTGGGCCTGTCGAAGGTGGTCGTCAACGGGACGATCCTGACGCCGAGTGCCATCTCGGGCACCGGCGGCACCGGGACGATCACCGTAACGGTCCCGGCAAGCGCGTTCCCTGCCTCGGGCGATCTGGTCGTCTCGGTGCTGCATCCCGCCCCCGGTAGTGGCACGACCGCCGGGAAGACCGTGACGGTGCTCCGGCCGACGATCACGACCCTCTCCCCGCAGGCCGCCTCCCGAGGCGGGGCGGCCTTCACCCTGACCCTCACCGGGACGAACTTCGCCAGCGGCTCGAGCCAGCTCTACTGGAACGGGCAAGCCAGGGCCACGACCTTCGTCAACGGGACCACGCTGACGGCCACCATCCCGACCTCCGATCTGGCGACGGCCGGGACGGTCACGCTGACGGTGCGGAACAACGCCGCCGAAGACCCGGCCAGCCTCCAGTTCTACGTCATCGAGCCGCCCGCCAACGTGTCGGCCTCCGACGGCTCGTTCGATGGCTACACCAAGGTCAGTTGGACCGACAACGCGACCAACGAAGACGGCTACAACGTGTACCGCGACGGCACGCTCGTCAGCACCGTCGGCCCGAACGTGACCTCATACGACGATTCGGCCCCGGCCGCGCTGGCCGGCAACGCCTACACCTACAGCGTGGCGACGAAGAAGGGCACCGTCGAGTCGAACCGCCTCTCGGACATCGGCTGGAAGCTGGCAAACGGCTCAATCGCCGGTCGCGTCTCGGCCACCTCGGGCACCGGCCCCGGCGTGCCGAACGTCGATGTCGCGCTCACCCCGACGGCCGGGGCGCTCGGTGGGGCGCTCGACCTGAACGGCACCACCGGCTACGCCCAACTGCCCGCCGGGACGTACTTCACCGGCGGCGATTACACCGTCGAGTCGTGGGTCAACGTTCGCTCGTACAACAGCTACCAGCGCATCCTCGACTTCGGCAACGGGGCGTTCAATGACAACGTGCTCGTCTCCTTCGAGGGTACGAACAGACAGATTCGGTGGGACGCCTATCGGGGCACGGCCGGAACGGTGGTTTCGTCGCCAGTCAACGACCCGCTGCCGCTGAACACGTGGGTGCACTTGGCCTTCGTCCAGTCGGGCAGCACCGGCAGCATCTACAAAAACGGCGTGCTCTGGGCGTCCGGCACCCAGAACGTCCCCAACAACGTCACCCGGACGACCAACTATTTCGGCAAGAGCAACTGGACCGTTTACGGCTACTTGAACGGTCGGATGGACGAGGTCCGCATCTGGAACCGCGCCCGGACGGCTACCGAGATCGCCGCCGACCGGAACCGCATCCTGACAGGAAGCGAGGTCGGGCTGACCAACTACTACCGGTTCGACGAAGCCGCCGGGACCATCGCGATGGATGCCGCCGTTCGGCCGTCTGCCACCACGCTGGCCGCCCACGGCACGCTGACGGGCGGCGCGAGCCTCACGGCGACGAGTTTGCCGCCGGTCCTCTACCGGGCGGTGACGGCCAACAACGGCTCGTACATCGTCCCGAACGTGACCTACTCGCGGCCCAGCATCTCCAGCACGACGTTCGACATCGTGCCCGCGCTGACCGAGGCCTCGACGGTCCACTCGTTCCAACCGGCCACCCTCTCGGCCACGCTCAACTCGGGCGCCTCGGCCTCGACGGCGAAGGACTTCATCGACAACACGACGATCACCATCAAGGGTCGGGTGACCTTCGCCAGCGGGAGCTGCAACAACGGCGGGGTGAACATCTTGGTCGACGGCACCATCAAGACCTCGACGGCCCCCGACGGGACGTACGCCGTCTCGGTCATCGCCGGCCAGCACACGATTCGGATGTCGTACAACGACAGCCAGTTCCTCTACACCGGCACCACAGGCGCCTCGACCCCGGCCAACACGGCCACCGTTGCGGGCGACTACACGGCGGCGCTCTCCAGCGCGACGGTCGGCGTCAACTTCACCAACCAGACGACCCACGTCCTGACGCTCCGCTACCGGGGCGCCTGCGACGCGATCATCGGGACGGCAACGTTCCGCATCCTCAGCGTCACCGGCACGTGCGTCGATCAGACGGTCACGACCAGCTCGGCCGGAACCCTCACCCTCAGCCTCGTGCCGCAGGATTACACCGTGTCGCTCGTCTCGACCAACCCGGTGGACCCGCTGATCCTGTCCTACTTCGGCAGTCAGGCCGTGGGGACGAGCGTGGCAAAGGGTGACTCGACGACGAGCTTCATCTACCGCGCCCCGCCGGCGGTCAGCGTGACCGGTCTGCCGACGCCGAACGCCGGGCTGGGCGTTCCGGTCTTGGCCCAGGATGGCGTCTATCCGATCACCATCACCGTCCGCGACGGCGGTCAGTCCTGCACCGTCCAGAGCGGTCGGGTGCGGATCGAGGATCAGACCGGCAACCTCCGGCGCGACACGACGATCACACTGAAGGACGGCCAAGCGTTCTACACGCTGCTGCCCGGCGTGCCGAACATCTCGGCACCGTACCGCAAGGCGTTCAGCATCACGGCGCTGGTCGAGGGGCAACCCGATGTCGCCGCGACGACTCAGGTGATCGTCACGGGGCTCAAGCCACGCGGCGAGACCTTCACCAGCACGACGGCGCAGATGCCGATCCTCGTCCTGCGCGACCCGCCGGGCGACCAATCGTTCTCCTTCCTCTCGAAGGGCTCATCGCTCGGCACGGTCGTCAGCGCGTCGGTCGCAAAGGTCGAGGGCACCAACGTCTACGGGTCGCTCCAGTTGGGCGCGGGCCTCAGCATCTTCGGGATGAAGATCTTCGGCGTGTACGCGAAGTTAGGCTTCAACGTCGAACAGGGCGGCGGACGGGTGAGCAAGGACGAAACGTCCATTGTCACCACGGCGGTCGAGGAGTTCGCCACAGCCGGCGACGACGCGGTGGTCGGGGCCGACGGCGACGTATTCTTCGGCGCGGCGATGAACCTGACCTACGGCCTGACCGATGAACTGAAGGTGATCGGCGGCACGGTCAAGATCGACACGACGCTGATCATGGCGCCGAACGGGTTCGATTCGCAGTACATCTACACGGCCAACCACATCAAGACGGTCGTCATCCCGGAACTCGAGATGCTGATCGCCAACCCGTACACCGAGCCCGAGCGGGCGCAACTCTTCGGCAACTCGGTCAACGTCTGGAGACAGGTGATCGCGCAGAACGAGGCGCTGAAGTTAGCGGCGACGCAGGTCGTCAACCGCTCGTTCTCGTCCGGCTCGAACTACCGCTACTCGTTGACGACCGAGTCGACGCGCACCACCACGATTGAGACGAGCGTCTTCCTCGACCGGAAGATCGCCGTCGAAGCCGGGGTCGATGTGCTCGAGTACAACAAGCTCGTCCTCGGGGTCGAGGCAAAGGCCCGCTTCGATTGGGGCGCCTCGATGACCACGACGGCCAATACGGCCAACACGGTCGGCTACTCGCTGGGCGACAACGATCCGGGCGACGTGTTCTCGGTCGATGTGAAGCAGGATGCCGTCTACGGCACGCCGGTGTTCAAACTCGTCAGCGGCAAGTCGTCCTACCCGTACGAGCCGGGGACGCAGAACCGCGACCGGCCGACCGTGACCGTCGCGCCGCTGGCTCAGGTCGATGTCCCGGCCGACCAGCAGGCCGTGTTCACCCTCATCATCGGCAACCAGAGTCCGAGTGGCGAGACGCGGGTCATCGATCTGGCCGTCAGCCAGGATTCGAACCCGAGTGGCGCCGTCATCAAGATCAACGGCGCGGCGCTCGTCACCACGCTGTCCTACATCCTGGCGCCGGGCGAGACGCGGACCGTCACGGCGACAGTCGAGCGCGGACCGGTTGCCTACAACTACCCGAATCTGCGGTTCGTCGTCCGCACGCCGTACGACACCGATCTGATCCGCCAGGGCTTCACGCCGCAGTTGGGCGATACGGCGACCATCTCGGTCAACTTCAAGCGGCCGTGCTCGCCGATCACGCTGGCCCAGCCTACCCCGAACTGGCTGGTCAACGTCGCCTCGAACAACGTGCTACCGGTGATTTTGAGCGATTTCGACCCGACCGACGCGAACCTGCAGACCATCGGCCTGCAATACCGCAAGCTCGGGACGAGCACCTGGCTCCCGGCCCGAACGATCAAGCGCGACTCGCTGAATCAGACCCAAACGTTCGTCGCGTTCAACTGGGTCGTCGCTGCGTTGAACGCCGGCAGCTACGAACTCCGCGCCCTGGCGCAGTGCTCGCCAGCGACCAAGTTCACCATCACGCCCATCGCCTCGGGCCGAATCGACCGCAAACCGCCGGTCGCCCTCGGCCAGCCGCAACCAGCCGACGGTGTGCTCGGCGCGGCCGACGACATCTCGATCACCTTCAACGAGACCATCGACGGCGACGCGCTGTTCCTGACGAACACCGTGTTGACCATTCAGGGCACGGGTGAAAACATCCCAGTCGAAGCCGTCACCAACGGAACGACGCTGGTGCTGATCCCGGTGGCGACCGACGCGCAGATTGAGGGCAAAACCCTCGTCGCGACGGTCTCGGGCGTGAAGGATCTGGCGGGCAACCCGATGGCGTATCCGGTCAGTTGGTCGTTCGTCGCCCGGCGCGGTTCGGCCAGCCAGCAGATCGCGCTCGCGGCCGGTTGGACGTGGTTCTCTCTCAATGTTCGGCCCGACAACCTCGGCCTGAACAGCCTGTTCGGCAGCCTTGCTTCGGCGACCGGCGATCTCGTTCGGACGCAGAACAGCTACGGCCAGTTCGCTACGGGCGCCGGTTGGGTCGGCACGCTGACGGCGCTGGCGACGGGTACCGGTTATCAGATGAAGCGCTCGGCGGCCGGGACCGTCGCCTTCACCGGTCCGGCGGTCGATCCGGCCGCGACGCCGATCACGCTCGTCGCCGGGTGGAACTGGATCGGCTATCTGCCGCAGGGACCGCAGTCGGTCAACACGGCGCTCGCCTCGTTCGCCGCCCAGACCGACGACGTGATCAAGAGCCAGTTCGGCTACGCGCAGTATTTGGCCGGCTCCGGCTGGTTCGGCTCGCTCGGCTTCTTGCAGCCCGGCCAGTCTTACTTGCTCAAAGTCGCCAACGCCGGGACGCTGACCTATCCGACGGCGGGGGCGCGGCTCGTCGCCGACAACGCAAGCGAGGCGGATCGGCGCAAGGCGGTGCGGGCGGCGTACTTCGCCAAGCTCGCAGCCGACTCGGCGGCCACCGCAGCCAACATCATCGCGCCGGTCGTGA
>JBBSVG010000054.1:0-9157 GCA_038233775.1 Bacteroidota bacterium
GGCAGGCCGCTGCCGTCGAACGTCGCGGTGTACTGGCCGACTGGCTTCGTTTCGTCAACCAACGTCCGCACGTTGCGACCAAGCGCGTCGAACGCTTCCAGTTTGACTGGGCCGACGGCGGATAGCTGATAGCGGACCGCCGTCGTTGGATTGAACGGGTTCGGCGCCGCACCGATCAGTCGAAACGCGGCCGGTTGACCGGTCGGTCGGTCGGCCACGGCGACGAGTTGCTGGGAGCGAATCGCGTCGGCGTTGGCCCGCATGGTGGTGATGTTCCGCAGAACGCTGCCCGTCCCCGACCCGATGACGACGGCGGTCACGACCTCCTGACTGTCGCCCACGGCGAGGGTGAACGGTCCGGCGGCCAGCAGCAACCGGCGGTCGCCCGCCGGATCGAGCTTGCCGTCGAGCGAACCCGTTCCGGTCACCGGATCACCGGCGTAGAGATACCGCGAGGTGGGCGCCTGACGATCAATCGGGGCGCCGTCCTGCGTGAACCCGTTGAGAAAGTTGTACGCTTCCTTCACAGTTGCAGGGTCTCTGATGTACGTGCCGCCGTTGACGTTGCCGGAAAAGGCCGAGATCCGCTGCGGCTTGTAGCCGACGTAGGTCCGACCGAAGGCAATCACCGTGTCTGCGGGGTTGCCCGTCGCCACGCGCGGACCTTGCAGGAAGTCATATCCCACCGCTGGCACATCGGCACCGTACTCGGAGTCGTTGTTGCGGCCGTTGTACGCGTAGCCGAGCTGCCGGTTCACGTCCACCCCAACCAAATCGTCACTGGCAAACCCGACATCCGGGTCACTCCAGAGCGCGACAAAGGCCGAGTCGATGGGCTGCGTCCCTCGGTTGTAGATCTGGTAGCGGATGAACATGATGTTGCCCAACCCGCCTGACGCGGCATAGCCAAACACGGACTGTCGCACCTCGATGTGCAGCGGACGGCTTGCGAACACTTTCTTGCTGAGATCTTCGGTGTCCGGGTCGCCACCGTCGTGATAGACCGTGTACACCGTCTGGTCGCCGGTCAGCTTCGGCACCGGCCGGCCGTTTCGCATCTCGGTCGGCGCCGTCGGGTAGCGCAGCCAGAGGTCATAGTCAGCCGCTTCGGCTTGATTTGCCTGCGAATCGTTGAGCGGATCGTCGTCGGAGAGCAGATCAACCGTTCTCTGGGACAACTTGACCACGCCATACTTGGTATCGGCGTCGTTCTGCGTCCCGTACGGACCGCCTCGGTAATCGTGGGCATACTCCGCCGCCGTCACGCGCAGATCGCCGCCGACGTACCCGCCCATCCACAGCCCGGCGGCGTACACGGCATACTTGCCGGAGCCTTTGGGAAACTCCAGCCCGGAATTGCCGGTGATCGGATCGCGGGCGAACATCCCGCGATTGGAGACGATACAGTTGATCGCATTGACGTTGAAGCTGCGGACTTGCAGGGCGCCATGGGCTTCCCGCTGGACGCTGCTCGGCTTCGGCTTGTCGCCTTCCCCGGCGGTTGCGTGCGAAACGGAACCGAGCATCAGCCCGGCAAAAGCGAGCGGCGACAGACCGGCAGCGATACGCGTGTTGGACATCATAAACCTCTCGGGTGGATTGAACAGCTCCGCGTCAGCCGAATGCGAGGCAGACGGGCGCGGGGATCGCGGTCAGGTCGCCGAGCGGCGTGAGCGTGCCGCGAGCGGGATCGACGCGAAAGGTCGCGACCGAATCGGACTTCTGATTGGCAACCAGCAGCAGCGTCCCGCTCGGGTCGAGCGTGAAATTGCGCGGGAAGCTGCCTCGGGTCGATTCGTGGCCGACGAGGCTCAACCCGCCGGTTTTCGGATCGACCGCGAAGATGACAATGCTGTCGTGGCCCCGGTTCGAGCCGTAGAGAAAGCGGCCCGATGGTGCCAAATGGATGTCGGCGCAGAAGCTCGTCCCGCTGAACCCGGCGGGCAGCGTCGAGATCGTTTGGATCGCCGTCGCCGCGCCGGTGCGGCCGTCGTAGGCGAACCCGGTGACGGTCGAGTTCAACTCGTTGATGACGTAGAGGAACCGGCCGGTCGGGTCGAAGGCGAGGTGTCGCGGTCCGGCGCCGGGCGCGAGCGGAATCGACGGCGGCGCATTCGGCGTCAGCTTGCCCGCGTTTCGGTCGAGATCGTACACCATCACCCGGTCGATCCCGAGGTCGCAGACGAGCACGCGGCGGCCGGTCGGATCGGGCCGGATGAAGTGCGCGTGCGGTCCTTCCTGCCGACCCGGATCGGCGCCGCTGCCGCTGTGCTGCACGACGCTCGTCGCCTCGCCCAACCGTCCATCGGCGCCGACCGGCAGCACCGCCGCCGTCCCGCTCGAGTAGTTGGCGACGAGCACCGAGCCGCCGCCGGGCGCCAGCGAGACGTAGCACGGTGCGCTTCCATGAGACGAAACGCGGTTCAGTTCGCTCAACCCGCCCGTCGCTGGATCGATGGCGTAGGCGACGACCTCACCCTGACCGCCCTCGCTGACGGCGTATAAATGCCGTTTCTGCCCGTCCAGCGTTAGATACGACGGGTTGACGACCCCGCCCGTCGCACCAACGCGCTCCAGCGCACCGGTCAGCAGGTTCAGCTTATAGACATAAATCCCCTCGCTCCTGTCGCCGGTGTAGGTGCCGACGTAGAGCAGCCGCGAGCCGGGCGCTTGGCCGGTAGAGCGGGTCAGGCCGCAGCCGACGAGCGGCAGGGCGAGCGCCCCGGCGGTCTGTAAAAAGGTCCGGCGGCTGAGCGGGATCGACATGGCGCGGAGTAAGAATCGGTGGGAGAAAACGAGTGAACCCGACTCTGGCGATAGAATCGGGTCCGGGAAAGGTACTCAGCGCGCCGCGATTTCGGGTTATTCGTAGCGCAGCGCCTCGATCACGTTCGCCCGCGCCGCCCGCTGGGCCGGGTAGAGGCCGAAGAACACGCCGACGGCCGCGCTGAACAGGAACGAGATGATGATGGCCTGGGTCGAGATGAGCGAGTTCCACCCGGCCACCTTGCTCATCCACGTCGAGAGGCCGACGCCGAGCGCGATCCCGAGCAACCCGCCGAAGATGCTGAGGAGCGAGCTTTCGATCAAAAATTGCAGCATCACGTCGTAGGATCGGGCGCCGATGGCCTTGCGGACGCCGATCTCGCGGGTCCGCTCGGTCACGCTCACGAGCATGATGTTCATGATCCCGATTCCCCCAACGAGCAAGCTGACGCCAGCGATGGCGAGCAGCAGTTGCGAGAACGTCTTGTTGGTTTCCGTGATCGTCGCGACGACGTCCTGCTGGTTGCGGATCGAGAAATCGTTGTCCGTGCCCGGCGCGAGCCGATGCAGGTTCCGCAGCAGGTTCTCGATCCCGACCATCGTCGCCGTCGTTTGGCTGTCCGAGCCGACCTGAACCGTGATCGAGGTCAGGTTGTCGGCCCCAAACACCCGCTGCCGGGCGGCTTCGAGCGGGACAACGATCTGGTCATCCGGGTCTTGAAACCCCTGCGATCCTTTGGCTTCGAGCACGCCGATGACCGTAAACAGCACGTCGCGGACCCGAACCGAGCGGCCGACCGGGTTCGGCGCGTCGGGGAACAGCGTCCCGGCCGTCGTCGCGCCGAGCACGCAGACGCGCTCGCTCCGGGCGGCCTCGCTTTCGGTAAAGAACCGGCCGACGGCGACGGTAAAGTTGCGCGTCGGGACGTAGGCGGGCGTCGTCCCGAGCACGGTCGTGTTGGTGTTCAGCGCCCCGGCTTTGGCCTGCGCCCGGCCCGAATACTCCGGCACGACGGCGACGGCGGTCGGGACGCGCTCGCGAATCAGATCGGCGTCGCGCAATTCGAGCGTCTGACTCGACCCGGCGCCGAGCGACACCCGACCTTGCTGGCTCGAGCCGGGCCGAACGTAGAGCAAATTCGACCCGAGCGCCTGCAACCGGTCGGTTACACTTTTCTGCGCCCCAGCGCCCAACGACACCATCGTGATGACGGCCGCCACGCCGATGATGATGCCGAGCATCGTCAGCATCGCCCGCAGCTTGTTTGCCCACAGGGCGCCGAGGGCCGTCCGGCCGCTCTCGAGGATATTCATGGGTTCCTTGCTGCTCAGTTGCCCCGACGAGCGGCCGCGCCGCCCGTTCCGCCGCTGCTGCTGCCGTTCGACGAGCCGCCGAAGCCGGAGCCCGCCCGCGACCGAATCCGCTCTTGGAACTGCTGGCTCTCGGCCAGCACCCGACTCGCCTCGCGTTCGATCACGACCACGTCGCCTTCTTTCAACCCAGCGGTGACCTCGGTCGATTCAAAATCGCTCAACCCGACGGCCACCGGGCGCAACTCAACCGCGCCGCCGGCCGCCTGAACCCGAACCAGTCGCCGGGCGGATTCGTCGGCGCCCATCGCCGTCCACGCCTGCATCCACGCCCCGCGCCGGTTCCGCAACGAATCGCCCGACGCGCCGGTTGCCGCCGGTTCACCGCCTCGACCGCCGCTTCGCGCCCCGGCACCGCCGCCGCGTCCCTCCCAGCCGTTGCCGCCACCGGCCGCTGCGCCACCGCGACGCGCCCCGCCGCCCCGGCGACCGCTGCCGCCACGGGTCGCGGCGAGTTGCTGCATCGTCAGCACGGCATCGTTGGGGACGAGCAGGACGTCGCGCCGGTCGGCGATGCTCAGCGTGACTGAGGCGTTCATCCCGGCTTTCAGCGTCAGATCCTCGTTGTCCACCTCGATCACGACCGGAAACGTCGTCACGTTCTGCTCGACCTTCGCCATCGGCGCGATCCGAACGACCTTGCCGCGAAACGTCCGCCCCGGATAGGCGTCGGCGATCACCCGCGCGTCTTGGCCCACGACGACGCGGCCGATATCGACCTCATCGACATCGGTGTTGACGTTCACCTTCCGCAGATCGGCCAGCGTCGCGATGACGGTCCCGCCCGAGACGGAGTTCGTCCCGCTGGCGATGATCTGGCCGACCTCGACCGGCCGCGACAACACGATCCCGGCGCTCGGCGCCCGAACGGTCGTCTCGCGCAACCGGACCGACGCCTGATCCTTCGCCGTCCGCGCCCGAACCAGTTGCGCCCGAGCCTGAACCAGCCCCAGCCGCGCCGTTTCGAGTTCGACCTCGGCGACGAGCTTCTGATCGAACAGCCCTTTCTGCCGGTCGTAGGTCGTTTGGGCCTGTTTCTGCGTCGCCACGGCCACATCGAGATCGGCCGCCGTCTGGTCGTAGGCCGCTTTCACATCGACCGGATCGAGCTTCGCGATCAGATCGCCCTCGGCCACCGATTGCCCTTCGACGACGGGCAGCGTGACGATCTGGCCGCTGGCCTTGCTCTTGACCTCGACTTGGGTGATCGGCTCGACCTTGCCCGTCGCCTCGACCGCGATGCTCCGGTCGCCGCGACGCACGGTCGCGGTCTCGGGTGCCGTCCGCTCGGTCGCCTGCGCCGTCGCCGCCCGGTTGCGCCGACTGTTGAACCACCAGCCGAGCCCAATCATCGCTATCACGATCAGCCCCAAACCAATCCACCGCCCTCTGTTCATACGCCCTCAAGTGTGTGTTTCGCCACGGTCCGTTCGGTTAGACCCCAGATCCCCGCAAATGATTCCCGCACCCGGCGATCTGCGATTATCGCTCGCTCGCCAGCAGATAGCGGAACATCTCCGGCAGGCGGAGCGACCAGGCGGCCTCGCTGTGGGTGGCACCGAACGCCTCGACGTAGCGCAGGTCGCGGCCCGCGTGGTAGCCTTTGCGGACGAGTTGGTCGCGCATCGCACGGGCGTCAGCGACAACGCGGGTGCCCTCGGCGGTGCCGATGTCGAGATAGATGCGGCCGGGAATCGGTGGGGCAGCGGCGACGGTCGGAAAAATCGCCCGGTTGGCGAACCAGAGCGCCGGACTGATCGCGCCGACGAGACCAAACGCCGCCGGTCGGGCAAAAAACCCGTACAGGCTGATCAACCCGCCCATCGACGAGCCGACGAGCGCGGTTGACTCGCGCTCGGGGCGGGTCCGAAACCCGGCATCGACCGTCGGTTTGACCGTCTCGACCAGAAAATCGAGGTAGCGCTCGCCCAGCCCGCGAGAACGTGGTCGGCGGTGGGCATAGGGACTCGCCTCGTCCATTCGTCCGGGGCCGGTGTGGGCGATGCCGACGGCGATGGCCTCGATTCCTTCGCCGCTCAAGCGGTCGAGCGCGTGCTGCACGCCCCACGCCCCGGCGAACGCGAGCGCGTCGTCGAACAGGTTCTGCCCGTCGTGCAGGTACACGACCGGGTAGCGCCGAGTCGGCTCGGCCGCGTAGGACGGCGGCAGATAGAGATAAATCGGTCGCGTGTTGCCCAACTGCGGACTGGCGACCTCGGGCAGCGTCAGCAATTCGCTCGTCGCAGATGGCTCAGTGAGGATCGTTTCGGTCATCGGATTCTTGCTCTGGAACGTCCGGCGCGGCATGAGGCTTGACCCTCCGGCGGCACCTCTGAATCGAGTTTGTTCATTTTTCGTGACCTGCAATGCGACCGGTTCCGCTGCTCACGTTCTGCGCCGTCTTGCTCTCTGGCGCGACGACCGCGTCGGCGCAGCCCGATCCGGCGGCCGGCGATTCGCTGCTCGGCGCGCACTCAAAACGCGGCCGAACGGTCGCGATCAGCCAAACCACACCGGCACAGGCCGGGTTCGACGCGCTCGATTACGACCTATCGATCCGGCTGGGCGCCATCGATCTGACCGCGCACAAAGCCGAGATCAGCGGCCAGATGCGGTTGCAATTCCGCGCCGTTCAGTCCGAGTTGACCGAACTGGCGCTGAATCTGGCCGAGGGCGGACTGACCGTGACGAGCGTGACCGACGGCGCTGGTCGCTCGCTCAGCTTCACCCGCCGGGCCGACACGCTCCACGTCGCGCTCGCCGCGCCGCTGGCTTCCGCCGACACCGGTTCAGTCACGGTCGCCTATCAAGGCCGACCGATCTCGACCGGATTCGGCTCGTTCATGGTCGAAAGCCACGGTCCGGCGGTGACGCCCATCGTCGCGACGCTGTCCGAACCGTTCGGCGCCCGTGACTGGTGGCCGTCGAAGGACGATCCAGCCGACAAGGCGACGCTGACCCAGCGCTACACCGTGCCGGTCGGCTTCAAGGCGGCGGGCAACGGGTCGCTGGTCTCGGATCTGCCCAACGGTGACGGGACGCGGACCGTGACGTGGCGCGAAACCTACCCGATCTCGACCTATTTGGTCACGTTCGCCACAACGAATTACGTCGAGTTCGGCGACACGTACCTCGGGCTTGACGGCGTGACGACGATGCCGGTCGTCAACTATGTCTATCCCGAGCATCTGGACGCGGCCAAAACCGACCTCGATCCGGTCACCGATCAGATCCGCCGACTTGCGCTCCGGCTGGGCGAATACCCGTTCATTCGGGAAAAATACGGCCACGCGATCTTCCCGTGGCCGGGCGGGATGGAGCACCAGACGATGACCTCGCTCGGCTCGGTCCTGATTCGCGGCGACCAACGCTACACGCTCCGGCTGTTCGGCCACGAACTCGGCCACCAGTGGTTCGGCGACCGGGTCACGATGACCCACTGGCGCGACATCTGGCTGAACGAGGGGTTCGCGTCCTACTGCGAGGCGCTGCTGGCCGAGGCGTACGGCGGCCGCGACAATCTGGGCAGCTACATGCGCGACCGGTTCGCATTAACCCAGCAAACCGCCGACTCGCCGGTTTCGTCACCGCTGTATGACATCGACCCGTTCGCCAACGACGCCGCGATCTACGACAAGGGCGCCCGCGTCCTGCACGCGCTGCGCTTCACGATGGGTGACACCGCGTTCTTCGCCGGATTGCGCGATTATCTGGACCGCTTCAGCTACGGCAACGCGACCACCGACGATCTGCGCCGAGCGATGGAGACGCATTACACGCCGCTCGATCCGGCCGCACCGAGCGGTCTGGGCTGGTTCTTCGACGAATGGGTGACGGGCACCGGTCGCCCGGCGCTGCGCTACAGTTGGACCACGAGCGGCTCGCGGTTGAGCCTGACCATCGAGCAAACGCAGCCGAACCTGTTCGCCACGCCGCTGCAGACCGTGCTGACGACGGCGGCCGGACCCGACACGCTCCGGCTCTGGTTGAGCCAACGGACCCAAACGTTCGATTTGCCGATTGCGGCGGCCGTGAGCCAAGTTGATCTCGACCCGTTCGGCTGGGTGCCGCTGACTTCTGAGCGCACCGCGACGGCCGTCGCCAGCACCGGCAGCCCCGACGTGTTCCGGCTGCTGCCCGCCAGCCCGAACCCGTTTAATCCGACGACAGCCGTCCGCTATCAGCTATCAGCCGTCAGAAACGTCAAACTACAGGCTTTCAATTCACTCGGGCAACGGGTGCGGGTTCTGGTCGATGGACCGCAATCGACCGGGCTGCACACGGTCAGCTTCGACGCAACCGGGCTGCCGACGGGCGTTTATCTACTCCGACTCGTCGCCGGAAACCGAGTTGAGACGCAGCGCGTGACGCTGGTTCGGTAACGTTTTCTGCTCCAAAACTCGCCGCCCCGGCCGACGCATCGCTCGTCGGTCGGGGCAGTTTCGCTTGAGCCAATGGGTCAGTTCGGCTTGGGTGTCATTCTGGGAATCGACCCCGGCGACGGCGACGGGACCGCTTTCGGCGCCGTCTTGCGGGTCGCCCGGCGCCGGGCGGGACGGCGGACGCGGGGCTGATACGGCGTCGGCGTCGCGCTCGGCGTCGGTGTGGGCGTCGGATTGAGCACCTCCGGCATCCGGTAAACCGTGTCCGGTCGGTTGGCGGACGGCTTGATCACCCCATGCTTCGGCGGCAGCGTCGGGTTCGACGCAGGCGACGGGCTCGGCGTCGGCAGCGGGATCGACTTGGGCGCGGAGGTCGATCTCGGCAGCGGTTGCCGGTGGAGCCGAACGGTGTCCGACGGCAGCGGCGCGGCGGCCGGTTCGGGCACCGGGGCCGGTGGCGGCGCCGGGGCAGGCGTAACCGGCGGCGGCAGCGCGACGCCGCCGCCCGTCGTCCCGACCGGCACCTGCGCCGCCGCACTTCCAGCGACGAGCAGCAATCCCAGCATCAGCAGCGCGGTTCGTCTCATCGTCTCACCTGTGGTTGTCTGATCCAAAAAGCAGTCGCTTCTGTCAAAGCC
>JBBSVG010000055.1:0-9117 GCA_038233775.1 Bacteroidota bacterium
CCGCGCCCGAGTGGTATTGCAGGTTCTTCTCCGACTCGTCGTACTTCAGCACCTCGGCCAGCGAGTGCGGCATCCCCTCGACCTTGATCTCGTGCAGGTCGTGTCGCGACCCTTTCAGCAGCCGAACCGACTTCTGCGCCAGCGCCAGCACGTAGAACCCGTCGCCGCCGTCGAGCATCGGCAAGAGCGGCGTGACGTGATAGCCGTCGCCGACCGAGACGGATTCCTCGACCGGGTCGGGCAGCGGATAGGTCCGAAACCGGTCGGTGCAGGCGAACAGGGCTAGCCCAGCGCCGTCGTGTCGAGTCAGCGAACCGTCGGTTAGCATCCGATGCGCCGGACTGAGCAGCGCCTCGACCTCTTCCGCGTCGGCGCCGTCAGCGGCGAGCGTCGTCTCGGCCTGCCGGATCAGGTTCTTCAACCGGATCGGGATCTGTCGGATGTCAGGGCCGACCTTCGAGGTGGGCAGATAAATCGAGACGCAGCGGCCACCGGGCGACGTCATCAGGCTGTCGAGCATCTGTCGGGTGATGCGTTCCATAGATGGGTGTCTCCTCGTCAGAGCGCTCTGGTTCCGGCGACCGAACGGCGTCGCTGGGCGTGGGGCGCGGGGTGAGCGGGTGAACAACGGGTGTAGTTGGTCAACAGAAGGCTGGCGGCGGCTCGTTCACCGGCCGGACAAATCGCCCGGCTGCAACCCAACGCGTGGACGGTCCGTAGCGGCCCGAATCGCCCGCCGCCGATTTCTCTTCACCAGCCCGCAGGATGATTCCCGATGCGCTCCCCGCACCTGTATTCTCTCATCGGCCTTGCCCTCGCCGGGTGCGCCGGTTCCAGCACCGCCATCGCGCCGCAGCCCGCGCCGCAAGCCGCTGCCGTCACGCCCGGCATGGCGCTGCTGTCCGGTCCCGAGGCCGAGCGCCGCGCCGCCGCCCGACTCGGGTTCATCGCCTCCGACGAACTCGAAGGCCGCGAGACGGCCACCCGTGGCGGACTCGTCGCCGCCCGCTATTTGGCCGAGCAACTCCGCTCCTTCGGCGTCGAACCGGCCGGCGACCGGCTGCCCGACGGCTCGCGCTCGTTCTTCAACCATTACCGCGTGCGGACGAATCGGCTGAACCCGTCGCGGAGCACGCTCGTCGATCCGAGCGGCCATCTGGGCGAGCTGGTGATGGGCCGCGACTGGTTGGCGTTCGCCGGTGCGACCCCGACTGTGCCCAAGCAGACGCTCGACGTCGTGCTCGTCGGCTACGGCGTCGGTGAGCCGGGGATGGACAGCTACGCCGGGTTGGATGTGACCGGCAAGCTCGTCGTTGCCGTCAGCGGCAAACCGGCCGGGCTCGATTCGGTCAAGGCGCCGAACGGGCGGATGATGAACGCGGCGCAGACGATCTATAAAATCGGCCTTGCTGCGAAGCATGGCGCGGCCGGGTTCATCCTCGTCGGCTCGCCGCAACTGCTGGCGGTGTGGGACGGGATCGTCCCGCAACTGGCCGGGACCGATATGTCGCTCGCCGATGCGCCCGAGCAGCCGACCCCGCCGGCGTCGCCTGTGCCCGTCATCTACGCCAACCGCGCCTTTGGCGAACACCTGTTGGCCGCCCTCGGCGCGCCCGCTTCGACCCTTGCCGACGCCAACGACCGCAAGCCGCTCCCGTCTCGGGCCGCCACCGGCGTCAAGCTCGCGCTCGAACTGACGCCCGAGAAAGGCGAGGCCGACGCGGTCAACGTCGTCGGGATGATTCCGGGCAGCGGGATGGCGCAGGAGTTCGTCGGCTTCGGGGCGCACTTCGACCACCACGGCATCGTCGCCGGGCAGGTCTATAACGGCGCCGACGACGACGGTTCGGGCACCGTTTCGATGCTCGATGCGGCGGAAGCGTTCGCCCGCGACCGCGCCGAGGGTCGGCCGACCAAGCGCTCGCTCCTGTTCGTCTTCCACTCCGGCGAGGAGAAAGGGCTGCTCGGGTCGGAGCACTTCACCGATCATCCGACCGACGCGATCCCGTCGCTGGCCGCGATGACGGCGATGATCAACATCGACATGGTCGGCCGCGAGGCGCCGGATTCGCTCTACACGGTCGGCTCGTCGCGACTCAGCAGCGAGTTTGGTCGCTGGGTGGACGAGGTCAACGGAAGCCTCGGTTCGGCTGGTCGCCCGCTGTTCGCGCTGGACCGCTCCTACGACAGCCCGACCGACCCGGAGCACATCTACGAGCGGAGCGACCATTACAACTACGCCAAGCACGGCGTCCCGGTCGCGTTTTTCTTCGACGGGATGGGTGCTGACTGGCGCAAGGGCAGCCCGACCGACGATTACCACCGGACGACCGACGACGTGGACAAGATCGACTTCGCCAAGATGGCCCGCGCGACCCGGCTCGTCTATGCCCTCGGCCGCCGCGCCGCCGACGCACCCGTCCGGCCGAAGGTCGATGCGCCCGCCACACCGGCTGGATAGCGCAATTTTGCGTCGGCGCTTGCGGTGCCGACGCGGAACCGCTATCTTTGCAGTCCCCTCGCGGAATCGGGCGGCTTCACGGCCCCCGATTCTCCGAACGGGCGGTGCCGACGGGCGTTCTCTGCGAACCCACGCCCCTGGCCGAAATTAGCTGCACGCCCCCCGGCAACGGGTTGTGGTGGCGGCGTCACCAAGTGGACCGCAGACGTGCACCGGCCGAGGATGTTCCGCAAGGGACCGATCCGCGTCGGGGCTCAACTCGGCACCCGGCTCGTCCGGGCACCGCGACGGGCAGTTAGCTCAGTTGGTTAGAGCGCCACGTTGACATCGTGGAGGTCGGAGGTTCGAATCCTCTACTGCCCACTCAGAGACAGGTGACGCCGGTTCTCGCGCTCGACCGTATTCCTACGGCCGCCGCTCGAGACCCGGCGTTTTTTATTATCCGCGATGTCGGTCGCGGTTTTTCGCTATCCGCGATGTCAGTCGCGGCGGTCGGATAAGTTCAGCGGCCACGGAAAAGGTGGCTGCGGCGACGAGAGGTTGGACAGGTGCATCAGTCGGCAGGTGGATGAACGGGATCAGATCATGGCTCAGATCGACGAGACGACGGGACGCGAGGTGACGGTCACGCTGCCGGACGGGTCCACGCGGACCTTTCCGACCGGCTCGACCGCGCTCGACGTCGCCCGCTCGATCAGCCCGCGCTTGGCCGACGCTGCGCTCGGCGCAAAGGTCGATGGCAAGTTGGTCGATCTGAACCGGCCGATTGACCGCGATGCGACCGTTGCCATCGTCACGTTCGACTCGCCCGAGGGGCCGCAGATGTACTGGCACTCGACCAGTCACCTGATGGCCGAGGCGGTCACCCAGTTGTTTCCCGGCGCCAAGTTCGGCGTCGGCCCGGCTGTCGAGGGCGGGTTTTATTATGACATGGACCTCGGCGATCACCGGCTGACGCAGGACGATCTGACGAGCATCGAAGTCAAGATGCGTGAGTTGTCGGCCGCTGACGAGCCGATCACCTGCACCAGCGTTCCGCGCCGCGAGGCGATTGCCCGGTTCGAGGCCAAAGGTGACGAGTACAAGGTCGAGATTCTGACCGATCCGGCTATCGCCGGGGGACAGGAAACGGTCACGCTCTACACGCAGGGCGACTTCACCGACCTCTGTCGCGGGCCGCACGTCCCGTCAACCGGCAAAATCAAGGCGGTCAAACTCCTCAGTATTTCGGGTTCGTACTGGCGCGGCGACGAGAAGCGCGGCATCCAGTTGCAGCGCGTCTACGGCGTCTCATACCCGAAGCAGAAGCAGCTCGACGAGCACCTGTTCCGGCTCGAGGAAGCCAAGCGCCGCGACCACCGCAAGCTCGGTCGTGAGCTTGAACTGTTCATGCTGATCCCGGAAGTCGGCCAGGGATTGCCGATCTGGCTGCCGAAGGGCGCCATCCTGCGCGAGACGCTGGAGAATTATCTGAAAGTGGAGCAGCGTCGGCGCGGCTATCTGCCGGTCATCACGCCGCACATTGGCAACCTCGATCTGTATCGGACGAGCGGGCACTATCCGTATTACGCGGACAGCCAGTTCGACCCGATCAAGGTCGAGGACGAGCAGTACATGCTCAAGCCGATGAACTGCCCGCACCATTGTATGATTTATGCGTCTAAGCCGCGTTCATATCGCGACTTGCCGGTGCGGTTGGCGGAGTTCGGGACGGTCTATCGCTACGAGAAAAGCGGCCAACTCAGCGGACTGACTCGGGTTCGCTCGTTTACCCAGGACGACGCGCACCTGTTCGTCCGGCCGGATCAGGTCCGCGAGGAAATGACGGGCGTGCTCGAGCTGATGCGCCAAGTCATGACCGTCCTCGGCTTCGAGCAGTTCACCACCCGACTCTCGTTCCGCGACCCGGCCAACAAGGCGAAGTTCGTCGGCTCCGATGAACTCTGGGCGACGGCCGAGGCGGACATTCTGGCGGTGGCGCAGGCGTCCGGGCTGGAGTACACGGTCGGGCTGGGCGAAGGCGCGTTCTACGGGCCGAAGATCGACTTCATCGTCAAGGACGCGCTCGGGCGCGAGTGGCAGTTGGGCACCGTTCAGGTCGATTACAACCTGCCCGAGCGGTTCGACCTGACCTACACCGCCGCCGACGGGTCGAAGCAGCGGCCTGTCATGATTCACCGCGCCCCGTTCGGCTCGCTGGAGCGGTTCATCGGCGTGCTGATCGAGCATTTCGCTGGCAACTTCCCGCTCTGGCTGGCGCCGGTTCAGGTGGCCGTCCTGCCGATCACCGACGCCGCCGCCGGTTACGCTGCCGAGTTGCAGCAGCGCCTGTCCGACGCTGGACTGCGGAGTGAACTCGACGGGCGAAACGAGAAGATCGGCTACAAGATCCGCGAAGCCGAGCTGATGAAGATCCCGTACATGCTCGTCGTCGGCGCGAAGGAAGCGGAGGCCGGGACGGTTTCGGTCCGCCGCCACGGCCTGGGCGACGAGGGCTCGATGTCGGCCGATGCACTGATCGAGCGGCTGTTGGCCGAGGTGGCGACGAAGGCAATGCCGCCCGAGCCGGTCGCCATTGAGCAGAACGCAAAGAAGGGCAAAAAGTCGGCTTAGACCGATGAAATCGCCGTCGTGGCCCGAGTTTGGCGGGTCAGCAGACACCAACTGGGTCGGGCAGAGGTCGCAAGGCGACACGCCCATCAGAGACTGATTCATAAACAAGGAGAGACGCCACGCTAAGCAGCAGGGATTCCCGCGACCGCCGGATGCCGCAGCCGGACGAGAACCGCCAGCGGCTCAACGGCGAGATCCGCGCACGAGAAGTGCGTGTGGTCGACCCCGACGCACCGACGCCGGAGGAGAAGAGCCGGATCATGTCCACCCGAGACGCGCTCGAGCTGGCGGAGCGCCGGGGACTCGATCTGGTCGAGATCGCCCCGAACGCGGCGCCGCCGGTCGTGAAGATCATGGACTACGGCAAGTTCCGCTACGAGCAGACGAAGCGAGAGAAGGAGGCGCGCAAGAAACAGCACGTCATCCTGATGAAGGAAGTTCGCTTCCACCCGCACACCGACACGCACGACTTCGATTTCAAGGTCAAGCACGCCGTCAAGTTCCTCGAAGAAGGGAACAAGGTCAAGGCAGCGGTCGTCTTCAAGGGTCGCGAGATCGTCTATCAGCAGAACGGTCGGATCATCCTGGAGCGCTTCCTTGAGGAGTTGCAGGATCTGGCGAAAGTCGAGCAGGCGCCGAAGATGGAAGGGCGCAGCATGACGATCATTCTGGCGCCCGAGGCCAAGCCGAAGCCGGTCAAGCCGAAAGCGCCGCGTCCTGCCGCACAGCCCGGCACGCCGGTCGCCAACGCCCCAGCCGACGAATCGGCGAAGGCAGACGACGACGCAACGCCGGACGACGTCCCGATGACGGACGATGTCCCGACGAACGACGACGTCCCGACGACGGACGATGTTCTGACGCCGGACGACGCTCTGACGCTGTCCGATGATGCACCGACGACGGACGATGTTCCGCCGACGGACGACGCCTCGACGGACGACGCCTCGACAGCGGCGCCGGACGAGAGCAGCGCGGCGGCTTGACGCGCCGTTCTAACGACATAGTAGACCGGCGCGTCTTAATGGCGCGCCGTTTTTTCCAACCGGGCCGCAGCCCGACCCCCGGCCAGTCTCTGGTCGGGCGCAACACGAGAGGGAACTCATGCCCAAGATGAAGAGCAAGCGCGGCGCGGCCAAGCGGTTCAAGCTGACCGGCACCGGCAAGGTCAAGCGCGAGAAGGCGTTCGCGAGCCACATTCTGACCTCGAAGGACCGCAAGCGCAAGCGCAACCTGCGCCAGCCGACGCTGGTCAGCGATGTCGAGACGAAGCGGATCAAGCGCCTCATCCAGGCCTGATTCGGCGCTATAGTTCTGTTTTCGTTGTCTGTTTTCTCAGGAGATCATCGCAATGCCACGCAGCAAAAATGCGGTTGCCTCGAAGCGCCGCCGGAAAAAGCAAATTGAACGGGCCGCCGGCTACTGGGGCTCACGCGGCAACCTGTTGACCGTCGTCAAGCACGCGGTTGACAAGGGGATGCAGTATGCCTACCGTGACCGGCGGGCGAAGAAGCGGACGTTCCGCGCCCTCTGGATCACCCGTATCAACGCGGCGGCCCACCAGAACGGCACTTCGTACTCGCAGTTCATGGACGCGCTCCACAAGAGCGGCCTGACGTTCGACCGGAAGGTGCTGGCCGATATGGCCGTCAATGACGCCGCCGGGTTTAGCGCGTTGGTCCAGACGCTGACCGCCGACCGGACGACCGCCACCGCCTGAGTGCCGAATCCGCCGGCTTGTCCGGTCTTCTCAGACGGTTGCCCCTGAATCCGTCCTGCGGTCGCCGCGCCTTCCGGTGCGTGACTGCGGGACGGTTCGTTCTCAAGCCCTCTGCTGCCGATGCCCCCTGCGCCGCCTTCTGATCCGACGACCGCCGACGAAGCGCCGCTCGTCGCCCGACTGCCCGACGTTCGGTCCGAGTTGGACCGCGCCGCCGACGCGTTGACCGATGCCGCCGGACTGGAGGCGTTTCGCGTCCGCTATCTGGGGCGAAAAGGGACGATCAGCGCCTTGTTCGACGGGTTGAAGTCGGTCCCGAAAGCGGATCGTCGTGCTGTCGGCGAAGGGCTGAATGCGCTGAAAAATCACGCCCAAGCCCGGTTCGACGAGGCCGAGGCGCGGTTGGCCGGTGCGACCCATTCGGCCGAGGCGTCGGGGTTCGACTGGACGCTGCCCGGTCGCCGCCCGTGGCTCGGTTCGCTCCACCCGCTGACGCAGACCGAAGCGGCGATCAAGGCGATTTTTGCCGGACTCGGCTTCACCGTGCGGACCGGGCCGGAGATCGAGACCGACTGGCACAACTTCTCCGCGCTGAACTTCCCGGCCGACCACCCGGCCCGCGACATGCAGGACACGCTGTTCATCACGCCGGTCGGCAGTCCCGACAGCGTGCTGCTCCGCACGCACACCTCGCCGGTGCAGATCAGGACGATGCTGACCGAGTCGCCGCCGATCCGGGTGCTCGCGCCGGGTCGGGTGTATCGCAACGACGCGCCGGACGCGACCCACTCGCCGATCTTCCATCAGGTCGAAGGGCTCGTCATCAGCGAGGACGCGACGTTCGCCGACCTGAAGGCGCTCTTGATGACCTTCGCCCAGCAATACTTCTCGCCCGAGGTCAAGCTGCGCTTTCGGCCGAGCTTCTTCCCGTTCACCGAGCCGAGCGCCGAGGTCGATGTCTGGTGGGCGGCGGGCAACCGCTGGCTGGAAGTCTTGGGCTGCGGGATGGTCGATCCGAACGTGCTCGAGGCGGCTGGGATCGACGCCGAGCGGTTCACCGGCTACGCGTGGGGGATGGGCATCGAGCGGCTGACGATGCTGAAGTACGACATCGCCGACATCCGGCTGCTCTACGAAAACGACGTCCGGTTCCTGCGGCAATTCTGACCCATCAGCCAGTTCGGAGGTGCAATGGCGCAGACAGGCGACCGGGAACCGCAGTTGATTCGTCGCGCGCTCATCGTCGGTGCGCTCTCGACCGTCGTTTCGCTCGCCACGCTCGGTCCAGGGCTGCGGCTGAACGGAAGCCCGGCCGGGACCGTCATCCTCGGTGTCAGCGGATTGGCCGGGATCGCCGCGCTCGTGTTCCTCTCGTCTGCGTCCTTTCGCGGGCTGCGCTATCTGTTCCGCAAAAGCTGAGGCCGTGATGTCGATTGGACGCCTGCTGCTCGCGTTTGGCCTCGGCGCCGTGCTGCTCACCGGCTGTCGGGATTCGGGCGGCGATCCGATCTCGCGCCAGCAACTGCTCGCCGCGACCGGACCGACGTTCGACCACGCGGCGTGGGGCAAGCTGCTCGCCGACCATGTCGATTCGCTTGGCGGGGTGGACTACGCCGGGATGAAAGCCGATCAGCCGGCGCTCGACGGCTATCTCGGCTCGCTGGCCGAGGTCGATGTGCCGAAGCTCGGTCGGGCCGAACAGCTTGCCTTCTGGATCGACGCCTACAACGCGTTCACCGTCGCCTCGATTCTCGAAAAGTACCCGGATATCAAGAGCGTCAATGATGTTTCGGACGTGTTCAAGCGGAAAACGCACCGCGTCGCCGGGCAACTGATGTCGCTGAACAACATCGAAGGGATGGCCCGAGCGGCGGCCGACCCGAGGGTTCATTTCGCCGTCAACTGCGCGTCGATTTCGTGCCCGAAGCTGCTGAATAGGCCGTATGTCGGCGAGAAGTTGAACGATCAGTTGGACGCGAGCGCTCGGGCTTACGTCCAGAGTGCCGAGGGCGTTCGGGTCAAGGACGACGGGTCGCTTGCCGTCAGCAGCATCTTCAAGTGGTACAGTTCAGATTTTCAACACGCCGGCGAGGGCGCCAACGCCTTGCAGCGGGCGTTCGGCTTCATCGGCGGCCTGCGCTCGCCAGTCAGCTTCGTCCGACCGTACATGACCGAGGCCGCCGGGGCGCGGTTCGACGACAACGCCGACGTCTCGGCGCAGGATTACAACTGGTCGCTTAACACGACCGAGGCGATGGCCGCCGGTCGGCAGGGTCGCTGATCTCCGTTTCCCAACTGCTCTCCCGATGCGCGTCTCGCTCGC
>JBBSVG010000056.1:0-9115 GCA_038233775.1 Bacteroidota bacterium
CGTCAGCCGATACCCGCGTGTTCAGCGCAGGCAGCGCGTTGGCGTAGGCGTAGCACGCTTCTGCCGTCTCCAACTCCATCCGTCGCCGCTCGTCGGCGGTGCGTCCGTCACCCTGCCCGGCCGCGATCTGGCTGCGCCGGGCGGGCGTGATCGGCTGACTGACGACCGTCGCGTAGAGGTCGCCGAGCCGACTTTCCATCTCCGTTTCTGCCGCGAGTAGGTGCGGCATCAGCTTCGCCGCCCACCCCGACACATTGGACGACAGACCAGCCAGCGAAGTGATCCCATTGACAGTCGTCAGCATTTACTTCCGCCCCCGGCGCGGCTTGGGCTGGTCGGCGACTGGCTCCGGCGTCGGCTCGGTATCGACCGGCTCGGCCGTCTCGTCGTCACCGGTCGGCGCGTCGTCGGCCGTCTCGGGCTCGGCATCCGGCGTCGGCTCGGGCTGCGGCGTGAACAGCAGCCGGTGCGCGGCCGGAATGCTCTCGGTTTCGATGCTGTCGCCCTTGCGGTAGCGACGGCCGTCGGCCAGCGTTAGGCTGGCGCGACCGGTCAGGATGGACTTGCCCATGCGTGTCTGTAGATCTGGATGATGAAAAGTGGGGCCGGGCGCTCTGGCAACCGGCCCCACTTTTCGGTTCAGTTGGCGACGACGATGGCGTTCGAGTCGGCATAGCCGACATCGGCCGAGGCCGTGACCGTGTGCTCGGTCGCCCGCTTGCGCGCCTGGCGCTGCGGCTCATCCTTCATCTGCCGCCCAAA
Organism: Bacteroidota bacterium; assembly: GCA_038233775.1. Taxonomy (GTDB): domain Bacteria; phylum Bacteroidota; class JBBSVG01; order JBBSVG01; family JBBSVG01; genus JBBSVG01. Next base: position 763 of record JBBSVG010000056.1, read on the forward strand.
CCCAATGTGCAGGTTGGTGGCAGCGGTCAGGATCTGGGTTCCGGTCGGCAGGAACGACACCGGCCGAACCGTGATCCCGCCGCGAACCAGCGACAGGTTCGTCGTCACCGCTTGGTCGCCGAGCACAGTGCCGCGCTCGCGCAGCTCATCCTGGTACGTCTCGGCGTCCTCGTGGCTGGTGTAGTACCGCAGCCCTTCACGCCGTCCCTTGAACTCCTCCGGCAGCGCCTGAAGCATCTTCGTCAGCGTGCCGCCGATGGTGGCTTGCGCGGCAACCTGATGGATGCCAGCGTCGGCGGCCATCTGCGCGAGGTAGCCGTCCAGGATCGTCAGGAATGCCGCGTCAGCGCTGGCGTCGGCGGTGTCGCCGTTGATCGCCAGATCGAGCATGTCGGCCATGAACAGCGTCGCCATACCCTGTTCGATCACCGTGGTGACGTTATCGCCTTCGATGTTCTGCTCGAGGAACGAATCGGTGATGTCGAACGCGAGGATGACCTCTTTCGGGGTCAGCACGCGCGGCGCGGTCGTCGGCGCCGTCAGCAACGCCGGAGCCACACCCTCGACACCGGCCCGCAGCGCCCGGCGCCCGAAGCCCATCAGCGTCATCTTGTAGTTCGTCCCCTTGATCTGCGGGATGATGGTGATCTCGCTCAGAAACGGATCGCTCTTCTGGGCAAGTCGGATGAAGTGCATCTGGTACTCATCCGAGAACAGGCCACCGATTGCGGTGTTGATCTGCCCTTTCTCGATCCGCGTGAGGTATTCCCGCACGCTAATCATGTTGTTTTCCACCACGTCGTTGCTCTCCCTGTGATGCGGTAGCTACAGTGACGGTCTGTCACCGTACCTGCTACCGGCTGTGTATTGCGGGCGGTGCCCCACGCGCCGCCCGCTGCCCCCGTGTTGCCCTTTCTGCCTACTCGTCAGGCCCAGGCGAAGCTCGGCTTCGCGTCGCTCTTGGCCGTCTGCGCCGTCTCGGCCGGCTGTTCGAGCTGCTTCGACCCGCTCGACGCCTTCGCCAGATCGGCGACCGTCGCGACCGCTGCCGTGTTCGCCTTCTCGACTGCATCGAGCCGCGACGCGAACGGCGCCAGCCCCTCAGCGACCGCAGCCGCCAACTCTTTCTTCGTCACATCAACCTCCAGTGTCTCTGCCTCTCCGTGTGTCTGTTGGGGCGCCGGATCGCCCGTCTTTACCACCGACGCATCGCCGGTCGGGATCGCCGCCACCGCCGCGCGGAACTGGTCGATCTGCGTCAGCAGATAGGTGATCGCGTCCGCCGCAGGGGCACCCTCCGGAACCGGCGCGTCGTAGTAGTACTGCGGATAGAGCGCCCGGTCGAACTCGGTCCCGAGCGCGTCGAAATGCGCCCATAGGGTGCGGTTGACCAGGCTATCGTTGAAGTCTTTCTTCACCCCGATCAGCTCGGCCATGCCGCGTGCGATGCGGGCGTACCAGGGCAGCCGCTCGGCCGACTTGGCGACATCCTCGACCATCGCGGTGCCGTACAGCGAAAACCCGGTGAACTCGCCCTTTTCGACCTGCGCTTTGTAGGCGTCCGCGACCTTGATCGCTACCGCCCAGGCACCGACCGACGCCGGGAACAGCTCGTCGCCCGTCTTCACGATCCAGCTCTCGACGATGGTCCCGCCGTCCGTCTGGAGGTTGTGCTCGGTATCGACCGCCCCGGTTGTCCCCTTCGTCAGGAAGCCGTGTGCGGCCGCTTTGATCGTCTCCGCTGTCGCATAGTCGCCGTGCGAGTCCACGACGAGCGGCGCGTACACGATCCCGTAGGCGATCCCCTCGACGGCGTCATACTTCGCCAGCGTGACCGTCTTTAGGTGGTTGTGCGCGGCGTCCTTGTAGATCAGTTGCTCACCATTCGCGGGCGATCCGACCAGGCTGATGATCGACACGTCGAGCGATTTGAGCTGACGCTTGGCGCCAGCCGGAGCCGGGGCCACGGCGGCGCTTTTCGAGATCAGCACACGACCGTCGCCGAGATCGGGCAATAGGAATGGTTCGCGTCGGTCGCAAGCGAGACGCGGCGCGGCTTTCAGCGTCGATCCGAACCGGCCACGCCCGCGCTTGGCGGGTTGGCGCTGCTCACGAATCGCATTTCGCAGGAGACTGACCAACTGGGTCAGACCCGACGTGCGGCGCTCGGCGATAGTCGCCCGGCGCTCGGCGCGGTAGAGCCGACCCAGCGCCCAGGAGAGCGCACCGGTCAGACAGAGAACGGCGAGCACGAGGGCTACGCCGCAGGAGAAAGGGACAGAGGTATGGAGCATTCGTCATCCGCCTGTTGGCTGTACTTGTCGTTCAGCTTCTGACGGATGGAGTTGTACCGGCCGGTGCTGCCCATTTCTTCGGTGATGAACTCACCGGTCTTGAGCAGGCGGCCGCACTTGTCGCAGCGATAGAATCGGGTTTTTAGCATCGTGATGCCACCCGGTTCCGTCCAAGCCAAGAGCAGCTTGCCGCCGCAGTTGGGATGCTTGTGAGCCACGCTGGAGAACTCCCGTCGTCAGTTACAGGGCGAAGATGGAAGGTGCGGTCGATAGTCCGCCTTGGATTCCCCGTATCCAAGGCGATTAGCGGCGTGAGCGGTTGACCTTTGTGCGGCGGGTGCGCGGTCGGTGGGTGGCGAATACGTCGCCAGGTGCCCAAAGTAGCACCGCGCGATCCAAGTTCAAGAAATCATTCAGCCGTGGCACACGACCAGACTACACGCGAGCGGGCGTTCGCGCTGCGACTCGCAGGGAAATCGCTTCGACAGATCGCCGACGAACTGACCGTCGCCAAGAGCACGGTGCAGCGGTGGATCGAAACGGACGACATGGACGCTCGGGCCGACCGGCTACGGCGCGAGGCGAGGCGCGAGCTGGACGAACAGCACCGGGGGTTCCTGAAGACGGCCAGTCTCCAGCTTCAAGACGTGCGGTTGAAGCTCAACGCACACGTCGTCGCGCTGCTGGAGGGTGAGGTCGAACCCGAATCGGGCGAAGACGAGGAAGACGGCGACGACGGTGGGCGCAACGGGCGACGGCGGGGCGGCAGGCGGCGCGGCGCACTCGGGTTCAGCAGCGGGGAGGGGTTAGTCAACGCGCTGCTCCAGACGATTGGACTGGAGGACCGGCTGATCGGGCCGCGCAAGACGGACCCCGACCAGCAGCGCGGCGGTGCCCTGCCGACGAAGCCAGTCGAGCCGGCGACGGCCACGTCGATCAATATCAATCAGATTTTCGGCAACGTTTATCCGCAGGCTCAGATCCAGACAAAGCCGGTTGACGCCGATGCTGCTCGCGCCAAGTTCGGCGTGAATGCCTACGCCAGCGACCGCCTGAAAGACGCGACGCCCGGTGAGGCTATCGAGGTGCGCGATGGGGAATAGCCCGCTTGCGGCGGTCGCCGAACAGCCTCTGGTGGACTTCGATCCGTGGCAAGCCTTTCTGTCCCCGTACCTGCCCCTGCTGTTCGACTATCAGGTGGCTTGGATCACCGACCGCAACCGATTCAAGATCACGAACAAGGCTCGCCAGATCGGCTGGTCGTTCCTGCTTTCACTCGAGGCGCTGGGTGAGGCGATGGTGTACGGGCGCGATCAGGTGCTGGCTTCGCTTGACGAATCAACCGCACATGGCCTGATCGACAAGATCAACGATCACTTTGCTATATGGGAAGCGGCAGGCATCCGGCGACTGAATAAGCCATCGACCAGCAAGATCGAGTTGCCGAAGCTGCGATGGAAGCCGAACGGGGATGTCGAGATCGTGACGACGCCTGATGGTGAGCCGGTCGCTGGAGCGACGATCTATGCCCGCGCCGCCAGCGCGAATGCGCTCCGGTCGTGGACGGGGTCGGTCACGCTCGATGAGTTCGCGCACACGCTCTGGGCGGAAAAAATGTACACGGGCGGGGCGCCGACGATCCTTCGCTCGGGCGGCGGTATTCGCATCGCCAGCACCCCGAACGGCTCGGCCGGGATGTTCTTTCAGATCTACAACGACCCGGACCGGCGGTATAAACGCTACAGTCGATACGAGGTATCGCTGCGTCAGGCGCTCGAATCGGGCCTGCTGCTGGACGATGTTTCGCTGGAGATGAGCGACGAGGAGATGATGGAAGCGCTGTCGGTCGATCCCGACACGTTCGGCCAGGAATATAGTTGCCAGTTTCTCGGCAACGATTACAACTATCTGGGGTTGGAGCTGATCGAGCGGGCGATATTCGAGAAAGCCGAGTTCACTCGGCTCACCGAAGGGCACGAATACATCGGCGTGGACATCGGTCGGACCCGCGACGCCACATCCATCGTTCAGGGCAAGCGTCAGGGTATCGCGGTCTATGCCTACGACGTGCAGGTGATGGTGCGAAAGGAGTTCTCGGAGCAGTTTGAAGCCATCGCGGCACGAATGTCCAACCCGCTGGTGAAGCGGCTGCACATCGAGCAGAACGGGATCGGGATGCAGCTCGCCGAAGATGCCCGAAAGAAATGGGGCAAGCACCGTGTTGGAGAGATCACACAGACGATGCAGCTCAAACAGAGCGTCGTTCCATCCATAAGAAAAGAGCAAGGGGACTGTCGCCTTCAGGCGACGGGGGAATTGCTCTCGACCCAAAGGGTCGGAGTCGTTAGACTGTTGGCAACAACCGAAAAGCTGCGTATCTTTGTCGCATGGAAGACGAGACAAAGAAACTGCGCTACAGGAGGAATGCGGGGAGCGTTTATAACCTGCATTATCATGTGGTATGGTGCCCGAAGTACCGCAAGCGCGTGTTGGTAGGGTTGGTTGCTGAACGCCTTCAAGCGTTGCTCCACGAAAAGGCGACAGCGCTCGGTATAGAGATCGAAGGACTGGAGGTGATGTCCGATCACGTTCACCTGTTCATCTCGGCGCCGCCAACCGATGCGCCGCAGCACTTCGTCAATCAATTCAAGGGCTACACCTCTCGGGTACTTCGTCTGGAGTTCGATCACCTCCGAAGCGGTCTTCCGTCTCTGTGGTCACGTTCCTACTACGTCGGCAGTGCCGGGCACGTCAGTGCGGATGTCATCAAGCGCTACATCGAGTTGCAAAAGCAACGAGGGTGAACGGTTATGCGGAAAGCGTTCAAGTACCGTCTCTATCCGACCCCGCTGCAAGAGCGGGCGCTGGTGGCGATGCTTGATACGCACCGCCACCTCTACAACCGGGCGCTCGAAGAACGCAAGCTCGCCTACGAGGCTGAGAAGCGCACGGTCAAGTACGCCGAGCAAAGTGCCCGATTGAAAGCCGAGCGGCTGACCAATCCCTTCCTCGCTGTCACCAACTTCTCCAGTTGTCAGGCTACACTGCGTCGGCTCGACAAAGCCTTTCAGGCTTTCTTTCGCCGCGTAAAGTCTGGTGCGGTGGCTGGCTATCCCCGCTTCAAGGGCTACAACCGGTTTGATTCTGTCGAGTTTCCTTCTCACGGCGACGGATGCCGGTTCGATGCGGTGACGCGAAAGGTCTACTTTCAGCACGTCGGCCACATCAAGGTCAAGCTGCACCGGGCTGTCGAGGGCGTTATCAAGACGGTCAGTTTTAAGCGCGAGGCTGACGGCTGGCACGTCGTCCTATCGTGCGACCTCGGCCCGTTGATCGTCGCGCCCTCGTTCAACCCGGCGGTGGGCATCGACCTCGGGCTGAAAGCCTTCCTCGTCACCGACACCGGCGATGCTGTCCAGCCGCCGAAGTTCTACCGGGCCGCACAAGCCAAGCTGCGCCGCTCCCAGCGGGCGGTGGCCCGAGCCGTCAAGGGCAGCAAGCGTCGGCGTAAGGCCGTGGACCGGCTGCGCTCGGTTCATCAACACGTCACCAACCAGCGGAGAGACTTTCACCACAAGACAGCGGGCGCTTTGGTCAGCCGCTACGGGCTGATCGCCTGTGAAGACTTGAATATCATCGGCATCGCAAGAAGCCGACTGGCAAAGAGCACGCATGACGTGGCGTGGGGCGCATTCCTGAATATCCTCGAATCCAAAGCGGTAGAAGCTGGGGTTCAAGTCGTCAGGGTTCCGCCGCACAATACCACCCAAGCGTGCAGCCGGTGCGGATGCTTGCCCGCTGTGCCCAAGACGTTGAAGGACCGTGTGCATGACTGTGTGCATTGCGGGTACAGGGCTGACCGCGACCAGAACGCGGCTCAAAACATACTCCGGCTCGGACTGAGCCGTCAGGCGAGCGAAGCGGCGACGTTTGGCTCTAAGCCCCACGGTGGGGTTTGCCTGAGAAGCTGTCGCCTTCAGGCGACAGAGTAGTCACTATCAGGCGACCGCGACGACATCGGTGCGGCAGCCGAAGTGGTAAGGCGGCAGGGCCAGACCGAGCGGCAAATCGGCGGTCGGGATGTCGGCGGCCACGTTGGCGGGCTTGGGCCACTTGACCAGCTCGATGGCCGCTTCGGGCGTGTCGGCGGCCAGATAGGCGTCGACCAGCTCGACGGCGCGGCTCACTTGGAACGTGCGGCCATCCATGCCCTTGCAGATGTCGCTGGTTCGGTCGTCCAGAACAGCGGTGATCCGGTAGGTCGTGATGCCGCCGTCGGTGAACCCCTGCGTCGCGCCAAACACGCGGGAGCGCGTCACGACGTTGTTGGAGAAGTTCGACCAATAGAGTTCGGTTCGGGGCGATTTGGCCGGGTCCAGCACCGTCTCCAGATTGAGGCGGAACACCTTCGCCGCCTGTTCGCGGGTCAGACCCTGCTCGAGCACCTTCTGCCCGCTCGCCTGAACCAGCGGCCCCCAGGATCGCTGGTAGCTCTCGCGGACGAAGTGCAGCGTATGCTCTTCCAGGATGCCGATGGCCCGGCTGTCGGGCACGTTGAAGCCAAACTCCAGCGCTCCGGTCACGCCCGCCCGACCATCGCTGTACGCGGTCAGGTTGGCGGTGGCGACCGGTGCGGCGACGCTGACGGCGTAGGTCACGCCGAGTTCACCCTCCAGCCCGGCGATGATGCTCGCCACGTCGGCTTCAGTCAGCGGGCCGGGCGCCAGCGTCGTCAGCTCGGCGATGGCGGCGTCGAGGGCGCGGCGCTGGGCGGCGGTCCAGGTGTCGAGCAGCGCCGCGCGAAGCACGTCGGCCACGTCGCTCGCGGCGTCCTTGTACAGCCGGGTCAGCGCGGCGTTCAGGGCAGCGGCGCAGCTCTCGCAGGTCAGCAGCAGGTCGGCGGCGGTCGTCATGCGACACCGCCCGCGACGGCCGTCTCGGCAGCCTGCTGAATCTCACCGACGGCCGCGCGAAGCGTCGCCAGCGCGGCACCGGCGGCGCCTGCCTTGCTCAACGTCGGACGGCGACGGCTCGACTTCGCCACGCCGGGCAGGTCGAGGGTGGCGACGAGCGGCGCGGTGTCCACGCCAGCCTGACCGAGCGCGGTAATCAGATTCGCCACGCTGGCCGGATCGTCCAGGCTCAACGCGCCGAGCTGGATACCGAAGCCGGGCGACAACAGCGGCGCGATTCGCGTGTTGAACGCCAGCTCGACGCGCTCCTGGAGCGGGCGAACGACGAGCTGCATAAACGCCTTCAGCGCGTCCTTTTCGCCACCCGAGCCCAGCCGTCCCTGCTGCGGCACACCGGCCAGCACGGGCGGAACCTCGTGCGCGGCGACGACTTCATCGCGGCAGTCGCCGCGCACCTGACGGAAGCTGCCTTCCCGAACGGTTGGCTCGATCTGGTGGACGTGGATCTCGATCTCTTTGTCGCCGGTCGGCAGGACCATCGCGCGGTGGACCTGTTCGTTGCCCTTGAACTCGCTGACAAGGAAGTTCTGGATTTGCGTCCGCACCTCCGGCGTCACGTCGCCGCCCCTGATCTCGAGAATCACGGCGGGCAGTCCCCGGTTGGCGAAGAACGAAAGGTTGTACATCAGCGCCTGATCGTCCAGCAGCATCGTCGGGATGGCGCCGCTATAGGTCACGTCGCCGAAATACCTCGAGCTGGGGTTGTATTCCATCAGCGCAACGATGCGCCCGGCGTCGCTGCTGTCGGTGGCGTCGAGATCAACGAACCGAGCGGTCGTGCTGCTGCCCGGATACGCCTGCTGATATTCGACCCGCTTCCGCCCGGCCGCGTCTTTCGGGGTCGTCGGGCGGATACTGAACGTCGGGATATGGTACAGCTCGGCGACGGCCTTCCGGTCGGTCGAGAGCACCGGTTCCCAATAGCCCGAGCCGAACAGGGCGCGGTCAAGCTCGGTACGATACAGCAACTCGGGCAGCGATTCGAGACGGTCGTTCGCGCGGCGGATGAAGCGCCGCAGCGGCGCCGCAGCGGGGTCGGTCAGCGGGTCCACGTCGGGGGGCGTGTCGCCCTCCTTATCGGGCCGC
>JBBSVG010000057.1:0-9094 GCA_038233775.1 Bacteroidota bacterium
CGCGGCCACCGCCATCGCGCCGACCAAGCCGACGAGCGTCAGGCCCGGAATGATCGGCGAGTCGTTCGAGACGCTATCGACGACCAGCACGACGAGCGCCGTGAGCGAGAGGAGCAGCATCGGGGCCGTGGCCCAGAGGTCGGCGGGGTTGAAGGCAATCGGCATGGGGTTCGGCACGGGTTAGACGAATTGCTGGAAATCTCAGTGCATGATCAGCGAGCCAAACCCCTCCCCGACGGGGAGGTGGCGCGCAGCGCCGGAGGGGGTCAGGCTTGGCGCACCGGCGTACCCCCCCACCCGGCTGACGCCGGGAGCCCCCCAAGGGAGGGCGGTTATCTCGATGCTCAAGCTTGCACGATGGGCTGGCCGATTTCGTATGAGACGACAAATGGAGCAGAGCCGGGAACGGCAACCTCAGCGAAGCGACAAGGCCCACGGCAGCCAGCGGTCGCGACCAGCGATGACGACTTCGGTCGGCGTGCGGCCGGCCAGACCGCGCAGCCGGAGCACCGGGCCATACGACCGGATGACCAACTGATCGGCGGCCGGTTTGTACAGCGAGCTGTCGATGGCTGGCGTCAGAAACGCGACCCGCGTCAGCACCTTGCCGTTGGAGCCTCGGTCGAACAGCGGGTAGAGCTTGGCGACTTCGTCCTCGCTCGCTCCGGCCGTAACGGTCGCGGTCGGCGTCTGCGGCGCTTTCAGAGTCAGCCCGAGCGCCGTGCTGCCGCCGTGTCCTGCCCCGACGATTCCGACCGGGACGTTCGCCCCGGCCTCCCGGTGCAGCACGTCCAGCGCCAGCGCCGCGTCCTCGACCCAGACCGCCGTGTAGCGCAGGCCATCCAGATTCGCCACTGGTTGCGAGGCGCCGTGGCCGCGTGCATCAAGCGTCAACACCGTCACACCGGCGGCCTGCAACTCGGTCGGCAGCGTGCCCCAATCGGCGCTCGACCGGCGCCAGTCGTGCAGCAGCAAGAGCGCCAGTTGCGGCGTCTTGGCCCGGTAGAGCGTCGCCCGCAGCGCCACACCGTCGGTCGTCCCGATGCTGATGGCTCGCGGTTGCTCGGTTGGCGGCGCGCTCTCGTCAGGCGAGCAACCGCCGAGGAGCAGCAAACCAACGAGCGCGAGCAGCAGACGCACGAGCCTACTCCGTCACCGTCGGCGCGGCCACCGGCAGGGCGACCGGCGTCGGTTCGAGCGCGACCGTCGGCGCGACCGGGACGGCGGGCGTCGGCAGGGCGGCGGTATGCGCGGTGGCGTTCATCTTCGTCTCGACCTGCGTCATGACGCGGCGGACGGTCGGGTCGGACAGCTTCATGAACGGAATCGGCTGGAACCCGATCCAGACCATCAGCACGAACAGCGGCACCAGCAGCCCGATCTCGCGGGCGTTCAGATCCTTTAAGCCTTCGTTTTTCGGGTTGGTCAGCGGACCGAACATGACGCGCTGGAACATCCACAGCATGTAGATCGCCGCCAGAATGACGCCGCTCGCGGCGACGACCGCGTAGCCGTGACCCAGCCAGGGCGACTTGAACGCGCCGGTCAGGATCAAGAACTCGCCGATGAAGCCGTTCAGACCGGGCAGCCCGATGCTCGAGAACGTCGCGATCAGGAACAGAACCGTGAACACGGGCATCACTTTAGCCAGCCCGCCGAAATCGACGATCATGCGCGTGTGCCGCCGCTCGTAGATCATCCCGATGATGAGGAACAGCGCGCCGGTCGAGAGGCCGTGGTTGATCATCTGGATCACGGCGCCCTGCATCCCCTCGACGGTGAAGGCAAAAATCCCCAGCACAACAAAACCCAAGTGGCTGACGGATGAATACGCGACGAGCTTCTTCACGTCCTTCTGCACCATCGCGACCAACGCGCCGTAAACAATCCCGATCACGGCGAGCGTCGCGACGAACGGGGCGAGCTTGTGCGAGGCGTCGGGGAACAGCGGCAGGTTGAAGCGGAGCAGGCCGTAGGTGCCCATCTTCAGCATCACGCCGGCCAAGATGACCGAACCGGCCGTCGGCGCTTGAACGTGGGCGTCGGGCAGCCACGTATGGAACGGGAACAGCGGCACCTTGATCGCAAAAGAGGCGAAGAAGGCCAAGAACAGCAGCGTTTGGCGGTCGAAGAAGACGTTCGGGTCGGTGGCGACATGGACGCTGTAGAGCGTGGTCAGGTCGGATGTGAACCCGGCCGGGCCGAGCGTGCCGACATAGATGATCGCGACCAGCATCAGCAGCGAGCCGGCCATCGTGTAGATGAAGAACTTGATCGCCGCGTAGATCCGCTCGTGTCCGCCCCAAATCCCGATCAGGAAGTACATCGGGATGAGCATCGCTTCCCAGAAGATGTAGAACAGGAACAGATCGAGCGCGCAGAAGACGCCGATCATCCCGGCTTCGAGCAGCAGCAGGAAAAAGAAATACTCCTTGATCCGCTTCTCGACCGACGTCCACGACGACAGCACGACGATGGGGCCGAACAGCGTCGTCAGGACGACGAGAAGCAGCGAGATGCCGTCGATGCCGACGCGGTACTTGATGTCGAGTCCGGCGCCGAGCGCCTCGCGGAAGGCGATCTGGCCGAACTGGAACGGCTCGGCCGAGTTGGCGTCGTAGCCGACGAGCAGGTAGAGCGATAGCAAGAACGTCGCACCCGTGACAGCGAGAGCGAGCATCTTGATCGTCCCATGACCGCTCTGGCCGTCGTCACCGGTCGGGACGAACAGCAACGCAAGCGAGCCGAGGATCGGCAGGGCGATGAGCAGGGTGAGGATCCAGGACTGGAGCATCAGCGCGAGAGCAGGGTCAGAGAGCGGACAGAAAAGCGATCACCAGTCGAGCGCGGCGCCAGCCAACAGCGAGACGCCACCTGTTTGCAGCTTGGCCTCGGTTTGCCCGACCAACCGAGCAGTCACCGGGGCGTAATCGTAACGGGCCTCGGCGTAGAGCATCCGCCAACCGGCGCGAGCCCGAGCCCGACCGCCAAACGCGCCTTTGCCGAAGCTCGGCAGCAGATCGAGTTGAAAATTCGCAACGGTCGGGACGAGCGCGATCTCTTGGGCCGTGTGCGTCGCGCCGATCCCGAGCGCGACGGTCCAATCGCGAGTCACCAGCGGCGCGTAGCCGATCTCCAGCCCGACCGGCGTCAGCGTTGCCTTCAGCGGCGCGGTCGCGTTGCCGAGGGCGCGGGCGATCAAGGCTGCCGTCACGGCGTCGAGCGGTTGACCGGACGCGGCGGCGAGCTGTTGGATCGTCGGACCGAGCGTCGTCAGATCGGCGATATAGCCGGTTTGCTCGAACGTGTAGCGGTCGGCGGTCACGGTCAGCGACAAGCGCCAATACCGGGCGCCGAGTTCAAATCCAGCCTGCAACCCGCCCTGCACATTGAACAAGCCTTTTACCACCGTCGGGTCGAGCGTTCCGGCGCCGCCGCCGAGTCCGCCGATAATCCCGCCGGTGCTCGTCTGGGTTCCGCGCAGATACGTCGGCGCTGGATGATAGCCGCCGTGCAGCGCCAGTCTGCCGCCGCGCTCCGACTTGCCATCGCCTGCCCCCCAGCGGCCGAACCGCGATTGGGCGTGGACGCCGGTCGCGCCGAGCAACAACAGCAGCGCAGTTGCAGCGAAACGCATCAGCGGAGGACGTAGTAGAGGACGAACACGACGCCGACGACCAGCGCAATCGCGTACGACTGGACGACGCCGCTCTGCAACTTGCGGAACTGACCGCCGATGCCTCGCGTCAGCGTCGCCGTTCCGTTGACCAATCCGTCGATGATGCCCGAGTCGAACCGCCACAGTCCGGCGCCGATCCAGTCGCGGGTCGGCCGGACGACGGCAGTCGAGTAGATGTCGTCCGCGTACCACTTGTTCGACAGCAGTTGCCAGAACGACGAGCCGGACTTGGCCGCGTCGCGGGTCGGATCGGCGGTGTACTGGCGGAAGGCGTAGAACACCCCGGCGACGGCGATCAGCGCGCCGAGCAGCAACAGCCCCCACTCGGTCATGTGGCTAACTTCGGCCGGAACCGTCTGGTAGCGACCGAGCACCGGTTCGAGCCAGTGCTCCAGCCGATGCGTCCCGAGCACGGCCGGCAGTCCGAGGAAGCCAGCGACGGCAGCAAGACCGGCGAGAATCCACAGCGGGACCGTCATCGTCCACGGCGACTCGTGGGCGTGCTCGGCGGCCTTCGACCGGGCGCTGCCCAAGAACGTCATCGTCGTCAGCCGCATCATGTAGAACGCGGTCAGGAAAGCGGTGATGATCCCGATCAGCCAGACGCCGTAGCCGACGATGGCGTGGACGTGTCCCGAGGCGAAGGCGTTGAACAGGATCTCGTCTTTCGAGAAGAACCCGGCCAGCGGCGGGATGCCAGCGATGGCGAGCGTCGCGATGATGAACGTCATCCACGTCTGCGGCATCCGGCCGCGCAACCCGCCCATCTCGCGAATGTCCTGCGGGTCGCCGTGCTCGTGCGCCTCGTGCATCCCGTGCTCCATCCCGTGGATGACCGAGCCGGAGCCGAGGAACAGACACGCCTTGAAGAACGCGTGGGTCATGACGTGGAACACGGCCGCCGTGTAGGCGCCAAGTCCAAGCGCAAGAAACATATAGCCCAACTGCGACACGGTCGAGTAGGCCAGCACTTTCTTGATATCGTTCTGCGCCAGCCCGATGCTCGCGGCGACAATCGCCGTCAGCGCACCGACGACGGCGATCAGCAGGCGAACGTTGGTCGCATCGGGCAGCGAGAACAGCGGCGCCGAGCGGGCGGTCAGATAAATCCCGGCCGTGACCATCGTCGCGGCGTGGATCAGCGCGGAAACCGGCGTCGGACCGGCCATCGCGTCCGGCAACCAGGTGTAGAGCGGAATCTGCGCGCTCTTGCCGGTCGCACCGACGAACATCAGCAGCGTGACGGCAAAGACTTCGGTCGGTGAGAGCAGCGCGACACCGGCAAAGACGCCGTCGAAGGTCAGCGAGCCGATCCGGTTGAACAGGATGAACATCGCGCCCAAAAAGGCGAAGTCGCCGATCCGGTTCATGATGAACGCCTTCATCGCCGCATGGCCGGTGTAGGTCGTCCCGGAGATGCCGCCGACGGGGAACGTCCGGTCGTACCAGAAGCCGATCAAGAGGTACGAGGCCAGTCCGACGCCCTCCCAGCCCAAGAACAGCAGCACGTACGAATCGGCCAAAATCAGGTTCAACATGGCGAAGATGAACAGGTTCAGATACGCCATGAAGCGCCAGAACCCGGCATCGCCGTGCATGTAGCCAATCGAGTAGAGATGAATCAGCGTCCCGACGCCGGTCACGATCAGACAGAACGTGACCGAGAGCCGGTCGATCTGGTACGCGACGCCGATCTGCATCGCGCCGGTCGAGATCCACTGGTAGAGTTGCTCGTGGATGACCGGCGCCGAGCCCTCGCCGCCACCGGCCAAATGCATCGCCGCGATCACGGTGCAGACGAACGGAATCGCGACGGCAAGGGTCGCCAGACCGCCGATGACGCCTTCCATCTTCCGCCAGCCCGGACTCACCATCCCGAGCAGGCCGTTGATCAGAAAGCCGACGAGCGGCAAGAGGACAATCGTCGCGACGAGAAGCGTATTCGACATCGGGGTCGGATCAGAGCGATGGGATCGGCGGGGCGGCGGCAGTCCGGGTCAGAGCTTCAGCAGGTTGATCTCGTCCACGTTGACCGTTTCCTTGTTGCGGAACAGGGCGATCACGATGGCAAGCCCGATGGCGGCCTCGGCGGCAGCGACGGTCATGACGAAGAAGACGAGCATCTGCCCGGTCACGTCGCCCAGATAGGCGGAGTAGGCGACGAGCGTGAGGTTGACCGAGTTGAGCATCAACTCGACGCACATGAAGATGATGATCGCGTTGCGCCGGGTCAGCACGCCGACCACGCCGAGCGTGAACAGCACGGCCGAGAGGCCCAGGTAGAGGTCGAGTGAGAGGTCCATCGGGTCTCGCAGAATCGGGGAAATCCAGGCGGGCGCTTACCGGCGGCAAGCGCGCAAAGGTAGCGACTTTTCGCGGCACTTGCAAAGCCGACCCGACGCTCGCGTGCAGAATCGCGACAAAAAACCGCCTCGACGCAACCGTTACGGCGCCTCACACGACAGGTACGACGGGTCGCCGGGCACCGCTCGGGCGCGAATCGTCGCCGGTCGCTCGGCCTCGATCTCCTTGTCGGGATATTCGCACAGATCGTAGAGCACGCACACGCCGCACGCCGGGTGCGTCGGGCGACAGACCTGCCGACCGTGGCGGATCAGGTTGACGTGCAGCGAGTGCGCCTTGCCGGTCGGCACCAACGGTCGCAGCGCGGTGAACGTCTCGTCGGCGTGGCGCGTCTGGACCAGCCCCAACCGGTTCGCCAGCCGATGCACGTGCGTATCGACCGGACAGACGTCGCGGTCGAGCGCAAACAGCAGCGTACAGGCGACGGTCTTCACGCCAATGCCTTTGTGCCGCCGCAGCGCGCTGAACGCATCGTCGTCGGTCAACGCGCCGATGTGGTCGAGCGACAGCGTCCCGTGCTCATCCCGCAGCGTCTGCAACAGCGACTGAATCCGCGCCGCCTTCTGGTTCGACAGCCCACCGCGCTCGATGCTCCGGGCCACGTCGGCGACCGGCGCGGCGAGCACGTCGGCCCACGTCGGGAACGCCGCGCGGAGCGAGCGATACGCCGCACCGGAGTTGATGTCGTTCGTGTTTTGGGATAAAATGGTCGCAATCAGCGTCCCGAGCGGGTCGCGCTCCGACCGGCGCACCGGCACGCCGTACGCCGACTCCAGCACCTCGATCACTTCTGCCGTCTTCTGCCTCAACTCGCTCATCGGGTCTCCATGCGCTGTGTCTGAATCGTTCTTCTTGGAACCCAGATCGGACCGGGACGGGTTTCCGGCTCGGCTGTAACCCTTTCATTTGCCGGAGACGACCCGATGATGATGCACCTCAAGATGGCCGCAAGCGGCTTGCTGACCGTCGCTGCGCTGGCCTTCGCCGGCTGCGGCGGACACGACGACGACCGGATGGCGGCCGACACGGCCCACGTCGATGCGATGGCCCACGAGCACGCCGGGCAGGCGCCGACCGCCTCGGCCGGCGCGATGACAGAACCGGCGAGCCCGGTGACCGGCGAAACCGTCCAGTACAACACGACCAGCGCGGCGCCAATCAGCGGCTATTACGCCACGCCGGTGGCTGGCGACTCGACCCGACCGGGCCTGATCGTCGTCCACGAGTGGTGGGGGCTGAACGACAACATCCGGGCGGCGACGCGGCGGCTGGCCGGTGAAGGCTACTCGGCCCTTGCCGTCGATCTCTACGGCGGTCAGTCAGCCGACACACCCGATGGCGCCAAGACGCTGATGATGACCGCGATGGGGAATCCCGACGCGGCGATGGCGAATATGAAGGAAGCGCTGGCGTATCTGACCCGGCGCGGTGCCCGAAAGATCGGGATCGTCGGCTGGTGCTTTGGCGGCGGGATGGCGCTGCAAGGGTCGCTGGCGATGGGCAAGGCCGTCGATGCGACGGTGATCTACTACGGTCAGCCGGAAACCGACCCGAAGCGGCTGGTCAACCTCAAAAGCCCGCTGCTGGCCCACTACGGCGAGGCCGATCAAGGCATTCCGGTCGAGAAGGTGCGTGAGATGGAGGCGGCGTTGAAGCAGTTGGGCGGCAAGTCGGTCGAGATCCATATCTACCCCGGCGCGAAGCACGCCTTCGCCAACCCGTCGGGTCCGGCCTACGACTCGACCGCCGCCTCGCAAGCGTGGACGCGCTCGACGGCGTTCTTCGCCGAGCACTTGAAGTAAATTATTCGCGGAAGATGCCGACGGTCACGTGGCCGTCGGCGTCGATGGTCCCGCGATACATCCCCGGCGTGTTGAACGGCATGGCGGCGTGTCCCTCCCGGTCGAGCGCGATCACGCCGCCGTCGCCGTGCATCTGGACGAGCTTGCCCATCACCACGTCTCGGGCCGCGTCGCCGACCGATTGGTGCAGGTACGCCATCCGGGCGGCGATGTCACGGGCGACGCCAGCGCGGATGAAGAACTCGCCGTGCCCGGTCGCGCTGACGCCGCAGAGCGAATCGGCATACGTCCCGGCGCCGATGATCGGCGAATCGCCGACCCGACCGAACCGCTTGTTCATCATCCCGCCGGTGCTCGTCCCGGCCGCCAAATGCCCGTCGTGGTCGAGCGCGACGGCGCCGACGGTGCCCCATTTCCGCTCGTCCGGCACCGAGTAGCCGCGCTCCTGAAACTCGATCCCGAGCGACGAGTGTCCGCCACCGGCCGCCTCGTCGTCTTGCATCTTCTTGAGTTGCAAGCGCCGCTTTTCGAGGATGAAGTAAGCCGGATCGACCAGCGCGACGCCTTGCTCGGTTGCGAACGCTTCCGCCCCATCGCCGGTCAGCATGACGTGCGGTGACTTTTCCATCACCAGCCGGGCGAGCGCAATCGGGTTCTGAATCCGCTTGACCCCGGCCACCGCCCCGGCCCGAAGCGTGGCGCCGTCCATGATCGACGCGTCGAGTTCGGCCGTCCCTTCGTGCGTCAAGACCGCACCCTTGCCCGCGTTGAACAGCGGCGAATCCTCCATCACCCGAATCGCCGCCTCGACCGCGTCCAGACTCGGTTTGCCCTGTTGAATCGCCGCGTAACCGGTCTGCAAGGCGCGGGTCAGTTCGGCCCGATACTGCGCCTCGATCTCCGGCGTCAGCCCTTCCCTCGTGATCACCCCGGCGCCGCCGTGGATGACAAGGACGATCTTCAGCTCGGCCGGTTGCCCGGTCGGCGGCGTGGCGTCAGACATAGCGGTTCGGGTCGGTTGAGCCGCCGACGCACAGCCGAACAGGGCGAGCACCGGCAGCAAGCGGAGGGCAGAGAGCATTGGAATGCGGAATGATGAGCGAGGAATGATGAATCTGAAGAGAGTAAACCTGTTGCGCGGTATGGTTGAGTTGGGAACAGGCAAAGGCTTACCAAGGTGACTGCGCGGCTACCCAGCGACGCTCATCAGGTCGAGCCCTGTGCGCTGCATAATTCGGTCATAGACCCG
>JBBSVG010000058.1:0-9093 GCA_038233775.1 Bacteroidota bacterium
CCGGACGCCGTGCAGACCTGCCCGACATGCGGCAGTCGGGCGACCTACTCCGCGCCGCTCGGTGCCCGGCACCTGAGCGCCTGCCAGACGTGCGCGACCGTCTTCGACCCGAGTCGCCCACAGCACCGCTCGGGTCGCCCGCTCGGCCACGAGACGGCCGGGCCAGTACTCGACGACCAGGATGCGTGACGCCATGACTGTCCTCATCCTCCCGATGATCTTCTACGTCGTCCAGCCAGCACAGGCGGGCGTGCCGGACGATCTACTCTCGACCGCGCGTGTGCAGGCCGAGTTGGGGCGCGGGCTGACGTGGCTCAAGGCGCGCCACAAAGCCAATCGAATCCATCGATTCGGGTCGAGTACTCACCCGCTGTGGAGCCGGGCCGAGGTGAAGGCCGAGATCGAGAGCGAGAGCGCCACCGCGCCAGCCGTCGACCAGCCAAAGCCGACCCGGCGCCGTCCGCTGCTCAAGGCCACACCCGAGGCGATTGCTCGCGCTCGCGAGGTCGATAGAAAAGCCGCCTGATCCGACACAAAGCTACCGAACCCGTCCCTTTTCCAGCGTCCACTTCCTCACCATGCAGACCAAAGGAATCGCCCCCGTTACCGCGCCTGTCCGCCATGTGGACGAGCGAGCGATCCGGCGGGCGCTGTGGGAGGACGTGATGGCGTGGAGCCGCCTCGTGCACGACGAGCGGCGGGCGCAGCCGGACTATCAGGCGCTCTCGGTCTTCACCGGGATCAGCGCCTCGCTGCTCAGGAAGAAGGTCGATCCCTACTACGAGGGATCGGCCTGCCTGTGCGTCGAGACGATCCTGAAGGTCAGCATCGCCACCGCCGGGCGGCGTGGCCTCGGCGAGTTCTGTCGCCAGATCGATGGCGTCTTCGTCGAGACGGCGGTCGATGGGGTCGGGATGTCGGACCTCGGCGCGCTGGCCGTCGCCTTTGGGCAGACCTGCCAGACGATCAGCCGCGCCGTCGCGCCGGACTCACCCGGCGGCGCGGAGCGGACACCGGACGAGGCGCGGGCAATCCGGGCCGACCTCGCTGGGATCATGACCATCGCTGCCCGGATGGACAAGCAACTCGAACTGGAGGTCAACGCGAAATGACCGTACATCTCGGCGCCTTGAATGGCGTCCCCAGCCCGGCGGCCGAGCGCGAGCTGCGCCGCCACGCTCAACTCCGCTTCGGTGCGCCGAGCGAGATCCCAGTGCTCGGCGGCCGTCTGCCGCGCCTGCCCGTGTGGCGGCGCATCGTCGCGGCGCTGGCCCGCTGGCTCGACTGCCCGACGGTGCTGTAACCCCTTTCCGCCACGCTGTGGCGAAAAGCCTCACCGGCAGGTTGCCGGGATCGGCGCCGACTCCGGCGCCCACCTTCTCAGCCGAGGTGTACGATGATGTACGACGAGACGCAGGCGGACCCCCGCCGACACAAGCATATCTGCCGCCACCAGATGGCGGCGATCCGGTTCCGCCGCCGGGGCGACACGCTCCGGCCGGGCCGCGACCGGCACCGCCCGGACTACACGCTCACGTCGCGGACGGGCAACCGTCGCGGCCGGACCCGGAGGGCGCGCTGATGAGCACACCGACCAACGCAGTCGCCGTGCGCGAGCCGAGCAGCACGGCCGTCGCCACCGCGCCACAGCCCGGCGCCTTCTCGGCCGAGCAGATGGACATCATCAAGAGCCAGGTCGCCGTCGGCGTCTCGGACGGAGAGCTGGGCCTGTTCGTCGAGGTCTGCAAATCGACTGGCCTGAACCCGTTCCAGCGTCAGATTTACGCCATCGTCCGCGAGGCTTGGGATGCCTCGCAGGGGCGGCGGGTGCCCCGCATGACGATCCAGACCGGGATCGATGGCTACCGATTGATCGCGGCGCGGACAGCGCAGCACGCTGGTACGACTGATCCAGAGTTCGGGCCGCTCGTCGGTGGGCATCCCGAGTGGGCGCGCGTCACGGTCAGTCGGTGGGTGCCGATCATGGGTCGCTCGGCAGAGTTCACCGCGACAGCTCGGTGGGCCGAATATGTCCAGGCGACGAAAGACGGTAAGCCGAGCGGGATGTGGGCCAAGATGCCGCACACGATGCTCGGTAAGTGCGCCGAGGCGCTCGCACTGCGGAAAGCTTTTCCGGCCGAGCTGTCGGGCGTGTACACGGCCGAGGAGATGAGCCAGGCCGACAGCGGATCGCCGGCGGTCGTCGCCCCGGCCCCGCCGGCTTCGACGCCCGAGCGCTCGACGGACGAGTACCAGGGCGACCTGAAGACATTGGAGGACACGCTCGGGCAGGCCACGCGCGAGGAGTTCATTGCCTTCTGGGCAGCGAAGAAGGAGGAGATGCGCCGCGACTGGCCCGAGCGCTGGCAGATCGAGGCGGTCAAGGTGTACGAGCGCGTCGTCGAGCAGCGCCGCAAGGCTACCGTGAAGGCCGCTCGGCAGCCGGTGGACATGGACGATCCGCTCGAAACTGGCGACGCCGAGATCGTCGAGGCCGAGCCGGTCCAGTCGGGACGCGCGCCGGACGCCGACCCGAAGGCGGGCAAATGGGCGCCGGGTCAGCGGCCAGTGCAAAAGGCCGTGATCGCTGACCCCAACGACGTGCCGTTCTGATGACGACCACCGACCGCCCCCGCCGCCTCGTCGAGACGGTGCCGCCGCCCTGCTGGCACCCTGACGTGTACGAGGTCTATCTCGATGAGGTCGAGGCCGAGTTCGCAGGCGGCGCGGGGCACCGGAAGACGCTGGAGGCGATGTACCGAAGGCGCTGGGAGGAAGCGCGGCACATGCCGCCCGAGATCCAGCGCTGGGTGAAGCGACTGGCGAGAGAAGCCAGCGACGAGTTCGGATTCACGAAACAGAGCATCGAGGCCACACGATGAGCGAGACGATGACGAAGCCGAGCCGGGCCAAGCGCCCGGCCGCAGCACCCACGACGCCGACGGCCGCACCGGTCGAGACGGCGCCCCTCTCGACCGAGCCCCTCTGCGCGGTCTGCCACGAAGCCGAGGCGCTAACCGACGCACCGCTCTGCTACGACTGCCAGCGACGGGCGTTCGACTCGGCCGAGCCTGCCCCGGAGGATGTCTCGATGCCCGGTATTTCCGATTGCCACCCGGTGGCAGTCGAGCCGAGAGCGACCTTCGACGTCGACCACTGGGTGAAGGTCACGAGCGGGCCGTATCGGGGCGGCGTCGGCCGGATCACCGGCTTCGGGTCGCGGGGGATCAGCGACGGGGTCTGCGTCGTCCGCATCGGCGACGGCGACCGACACATCTGCGTCGAGCAGCTCGAGGCCTACCTGCCCGAACCTGCCGAACCCGTCACCGATCTCGGCCACCTGTTCCGACGCCCGACCGGGATGCCCGAGCACACCGAGATCCCGGTCGACCAGATCGTGACCGGTCGGTTCCAGCCCCGGCGCGTCTTCGACGAGGTGAAGTTGGTCGAGATGGCCGAGTCGATGAAGCTGCGCGGCGTCCTGACCCCGCTCCGGGCTTTCACGAACGAGCGCGGCGAGGTCGAGCTGATCGGCGGCGAGCGGCGCTACCGGGCGGCGAAACTCGCCGGGCTGGCGACGGTGCCCGCGCAGGTGGTTGAGCGGACGCTGGGCGACGTCCACGAGGAATCGCTGCTCGACAACCTCCACCGCGAGGACTTGACCCCACTCGAAGAGGGCCGGGCGTATCTGGCGACGAAGACCCTCTACACGATCTCCGACGAGGAGGTCGCGCGGCGCTACGGCCGCTCCCGCACCTATGTCCAGCAGCGGATCGCGATGGTCCAGAGCTGCCCGGAGATCCAAGCCGCCGTCGAGGAGGGTCGGCTGACGTTCAGCCAGGCGCGCGGGATCGTATCGAGCGCACCCGGCGACGAGCGGAGCCAAGTCAAAGCACTGGCGAAAGTCGGTCTCGACACGCGGCAGACGGAGAAGGAGATCGCGCATCAGACGGACAACATCGTCCGCGACCAGACGAAGAAAAAGATCTCCGATTTGGGCTGGAAAATTCATCAACCGTTCGGCATGCCGCTCGTCGTCTTCTCCGAGCATGACCGGCCGCGCGAGTGGGGCGGCGCCGAGATGCTCCGCACCGTCCGCGACCAGCGGCGCCCGACGGAGAAGCCCGACGAGCTGCCGCTCGATCTGGCCCCGACGCTGACCGACGAGGACCGGGCGGCGCTGGAGGTTCGCGGTTGGCGTCTCAACACGTCCACGTTCGCGCCCTGGGTGCAAGTCGAGCGGGGCTACAGCAGCGATGGGCTGACGCGCTATCTCGCTGTGGGTGAACTGCCAGCGTTCGCCGCCGAGGTGGTCGTCGAGGTCGCGGCGGTCGATGCGCGCCTCGCGGCGATGGGCTGGAAGCGGCAGCGCAGCTCGATCATCTCGGCCGAGGGTAGAGAGGAGAGCGCGTACGGCTGGACCATGCTGAGCGAGAAGCTCGGACTGATCGAGGCGGGCAAGATCAGCCCAACGCCCGAGAAGACGAGTAAGGTCGCGGCGGACAAGTGGACGTGCGACGGGTGCAAGAAGGTCAGCCACGGGTACGCGGGTCGGCACTACATCGAAGGCTCAAAGTCGCTCTGCAAGGCGTGTGACGAGGCGCGCGACAAGCGCCGCGCAGAGGAAAGGCGCGTCGCCGGCGAGCTGATCTCGGCGCGGCTCCTCCCCGCCCTGAACGCGCTGCCAGAGTTCGACTACGCGCTGCCGCTCTTGCTGCGCTCGATGGTCTCGACGCACGCCATCACGAACGAGACGCTGCTGACCGCCACGCCCGAGTGGCTCGTCGGCGAGATGCTGAGGTACATCCTCCGCGACATCTCGACAGAAGATGCCTTCGCCATCCTCCCCGCGCCGCCCCCTCCCGCCGACCCGTTCAAGCTCACCGTCGAGTTCCTCGCCACGATCAAGGTGCAGGTGGCGCAGGACGGGGCGAAGACCAAGCTTCCGCTCTGGAAGCTCGTCGCGCTCGAAGGCTGCCTGTACGGCGTCGAGCACCACCGACGCCTGACCGACGAGGGCGTCATCAAGGTGGCCGAGGTGCTGCGAACCGCCGCCGCGCGTCATCTGACGCTCGGCGAGACGGCGACCGAGGCTATCGAGACGACCCTTGCCGCCGAGAAATACAGCCTTAACGAGATCCGGGCGAACGGCTGGGTGCCGGCGCTCGGCGACGGGACGCTCGTCGCCCGGCATCCCGAGCACGGCGAGGTCAGCGGCGAGACGTGGTTCGACGTGCTCATCGCCGCGAAGGACGCCGCCGAGGAGGCGCAGATCGACGCGCTGCTCTCGACCGAGACCAGGGAGCCATCCTGATGCCCATCGACTATCGCCGCTATCCGGCCGACTGGAAGGTGCGGCGCGCCCGGATTCTCGACCGAGCCAACCACCGCTGCGAGTCGTGCGACGTGCCAAATCACGCCGTCGGCTGTCGAGACGAGGCTGGCCGGTTCGTGCCCGTCACGGGCAAGCCGAGCGACCGGGCGGCGGGGGTGGGCTTGACCGTGACGGGCGAGCGGCTGCGCTTTGGAGCCGCGTGCGACCTTGCCCGCGAGCTGGGCGCAAATGATCGCCGCAACTGGCTCATCATCGTGCTCACAGTCGCCCACCTCGACCACGATCCCGACAATCACGACGTGGCCGACGACCGCCTGAAGGCGCTGTGCCAGCGCTGTCACCTGAACTACGACCGCGCCGCCCGCAGAGAGCGGCGCGAGATCAAGGTCGTCGCGCCGGAGGTCGCCGCCTGATGGCGATCCTCAACTACACGACAAGCATCGACCAAGTAGAAAGGAAGGTACTCGACCCCTGCTGTGGGAGTCGGATGTTTTGGTTCAACAAGCTCGACGCGCGCGCGCTGTTCGGCGATATTCGACAGGAGGAGCATACGCTCTGCGATGGTCGGCCGCTCGTCATCTCGCCCGACGTGAAGATGGATTTTCGCGCCCTGCCCTTCGACGACAAGACGTTCCAGCTGGTCGTTTTTGATCCGCCACACCTGATTCGGGCAGGCGAAACCGGCTGGCAGCGAAAAAAGTACGGATCGCTGAACCCCGAGACGTGGCGCGACGACCTGCGGCGCGGTTTCGCCGAGTGCTTCAGGGTGCTCCGTAGCGAGGGTGTACTCATTTTCAAGTGGAACGAGACGAAGATTCGCACATCCGAAATCCTCGCCCTGACCGATCACAAGCCGCTATTCGGGCACCCGAGCGGGAAGATGGGCGGCACCCACTGGATTTGCTTTCTGAAGGGCTGACCAACCGCAGGGCGACGAGCAGCCACCCCGGTGCGAGGCCGGGGCGCCCTCTCCGCAGCATCCGGGCTCGATGACGACCCGGCCAGCCATTTCGAGGAGTTCGATGCCAGCGATCAAAACGGGCAAGGGATGTTTGCCCTATACAGCAATTCCAGCGTGGGTCGTCGACGGGCACATACGCGCCACGAATCGACTCATGGACGGACGGCCGCTCGATGACACGGATCGGGAAGCGATAGCCGCGATGCGGTGGATTCGCCGGGTCGAGGAGGGCGACTACCCGACCCGCCGCGAGGTGGGGCTGTGGCTCGGCAAGAGTTCCTCGACTGCTCAGGCGGTGCTGCTTCGCTGGGCATCAATGGGTTTCCTGATCAACCGAGCGTCTGCTGAACAAAAGCTGCACGGCGACCGAACGAAAGCTGCACAGCGACCGAACAAAAGCTGCACAGAAAACGCGGATTCAACCCCTGAAAACGACGATTCGCTGAACGAAAGCTGCACAGCGGCTGAACAAAAGCTGCACGGCGACCGAACGAAAGCTGCACCCTCGCGCGAGCGTGTCAAAACGGCTTCAGAGCCAGAGCCCGAGCCAGAAACAAAACCAGAAGAAAAGCCACAGCCAGAGCCCCCCTTACCCCCCGCTGTGGAAAACTCGGCGCTGCCCACGACCGAGACGGCCACGACGGCAGGCGGCGGCTTGGATGTGATTCGTCAGGATTTGGCTTTGGCTGAGGCTCAAGCTGGGATCGAACTCGGCCGAGTGGTCGCCAACAGCCCCAAGTTCGCCAGCGAGACGGCCGCCGGGCTCGGCCAGCGCATCCGAACCGCAGCTCGACGCCGAGGCTCGACCGAGCCACCAACCGCCGAGATCGTTCGCGCCGTCCGGCTGGTGCAAGCCCGACCGGATCTCGACGGGGCCGGTGTGCTGGTGTCGGGCCGCGCTTTCGACCCCGAGACCGGCGTTTGCACGATCACGCCGCCGACCGTCCCGAAACCAGCCGACACGGCCCAGGCGGCGCCCTCGTCGGCTGGGCCGCTCTACCGTCCGCCTGCCCTCGTCCCCCGACAGCCGTCGCCACCCACGGTAGCCCCGCCCCGAGCGGCAACCCACGGCCAACCGTCGCCGCTGGCCGGTGTGCTCGGCTCGGTGATGCCCAGCGCCCCGACCGTCGTCGGCTCGGCTGTCGTGGCGACTGACGAGGAGCCGCGACCGGCGCCCCGATGGCCGACCGAGACGCGGGACTGGGTCAAGGCCCGGCAGGCGGCGTGGGACGCGATGACACCCGACGAGCGGCGGCGCCGGACGCACAATGCACTGAGCCGAGTTCAAGAGATCGACGACGAGAGCGGCGCCCTGGCGAGGCAATTCGCAGAAAGCCGCTGCTGGTTCACATCCACGATTTTCAGAAGCATCGAGGGAGATTAAGCATGGACAGCGACCGACTGAAGGAAGCCCGAGAGGTGGCCGCGTCCGGCGATGCCGAGCCCGGCGTCAGCGCGCTGATCCTGGAATTGGTGACAGAGATCGAGCGGCTCGAAGAGCGAGTGGTCGATCTCGAATTCGAGATCGACGTGGCGTGGGCGCGCCCCCCTGATGACAAGTAAGAATTGTATTCGAGATGCCCGACAACCCGCTGCCACCCGGTGGCGATTCCCCAACCCGATCAACGCCATGAAATACATGCTCCGCATCCTCAATTCGCTGCTCTTCGCCTTCACGGCAGTTGGGTGCGTCTACCACAACCCGCAATTTCTTCGCGTGGCCGTCGTGCTGCTCTACGCTGAAACGGTATTTCTCGTCGTCGTAGCGGTCGGTGTCGTGGTGACCATGTCGGCCGATCCGGCATGGGTGACACCTCGTGCGACTTGGTCGCAGCAGATCGTTCCCTGGGCGTCGGCCATCCTCTCGGCCATCGCTGTCCTGCTGATCGCGGCGAACGGCTATCCGATCATTGCCGGAATTGCGATCATTGTGCGCTTGGGGCTTTCACTGGTGGACGCCCGCCGCGACCGCCTTTCCACTCACCAGACGACGACCGAGGGAGGTGATTCACGTGCCCAATGACGACGAGTTCGACCCAGCCAGTCCGGGCTTTATGAAGTGAGGGTGGGGCAGCGCATACCTGAGCCGCCCGCCCCCGAGGCGGCCTGACCACGCAGCGCGTAACGCACGCGAAACCACCCTACGACGACGTATCCGGGATGCTGATCATCCCGCCCGGCGGCCTCTGGCTGGCCTCCGACCGCAGCGCGAAGATGTCGGCGAGGCCGTGCCCAGCGGCCTCGCCTCTTTACCCCGACCGCCTGCATATGTGAGCCTCCCGCCATGCCGCCGCCCACGCCTCCGAAAACCCCGAGCGCGCTCAACCGGGAAGCGTTCGAGCAACTCAACAACCGCGAGCGCCAGCTTTGGCTCTCGATCCGTGGACGACTGAATCGCGGCGAGACGCCCGAGCAGATCGCCGCCGACCGATTCACCTTCGACTGGTGGCAATCACGCAACCCGAGCTACCGCCGCAGCGAGGACGGCTTCGTCGAGGCAATCCGCCGATTCGTCCGCGACGACCGCCGCTCGGTCGCCTGACCGGTCATTCTGGCCGGTCCACCGCCGCAAAACGTTTTGTGCGACCTCGCCACGTCCGGCGATACTTTCACGCCCGTAGAGCGCCGGACGTTCTCCGCGTCCGACCGCTCTACCGACGATTGACCCCCGTCGCCCCCACCGCGCCCGGCCCCAAGCCGAACCGACAGCGCGTTTCTCCCCGCTGTACCCGCCAAACCCAACCCCCCCCCCCCCCCCGGGCCCCCGGGGTGGGTGAGGCGGGCCCCCCCCCTGCCC
>JBBSVG010000059.1:0-9014 GCA_038233775.1 Bacteroidota bacterium
GGTCGGCTCGACCCGGCGCTCGGACCCATCGACGCGCTTTATGCCTGCTTCCCGGCCGGAACGCTCTCCGGCGCGCCGAAGATCAGGGCGATGGAGATCATCGCCGAGCTTGAGCCGGTCCGGCGCGGCGTCTATGGCGGCGCCATCGGGTATCTCGACTTCTCCGGCAACCTCGATTCGTGCATCGCGATCCGCACGCTCGTCGTCCAGCGCGGCCGCGTCACGCTCCAAGCAGGCGCCGGGATCGTCGCCGATTCCGTCCCGGCGCGGGAGTATCAGGAGACGCTCGAGAAGCTCGGCGCCGGCCTGCGAACGCTCGAACTGCTCGGCGGCCGCCGCTGATGAACCGACAGCTTGGCGCGGTGGTGCTGCTCGTGCGCGAGTATGACGAGGCGATTGCGTTCTATACCGGCGCGCTTGGGTTCGTGCTGATCGAGGACACGCCGCTCGGACCGAACAAACGCTGGGTGCGGGTCGCGCCGTCCACCGCGACCGGGACGCCGCTGCTGCTGGCCCGAGCCGTCACGCCGACCGAACAGGCGCGGGTCGGCGATCAGACCGGCGGCCGGGTCGGTTTTTTTCTCCACACCGACGATTTCAAGCGCGACCACCGGACGATGCTGGCGCACGGCGTCGTCTTCGAGGAAGCGCCCCGAGTCGAGCCGTACGGGACCGTCGCCGTCTTCCGCGACCTGTACGGCAACCGCTGGGATCTGCTCGAATCCGCCCCATCCATCAACGCCGATCCCGGCGATACGGCTTGATCCAAGCGCAGAGATCGATTAAGTTTAGGCTGCAATTCACGCATTCGACGGCCGCAGCCCATTCAGCTATCGAGAGGCATCTATGCCCGAGTATCCGCACACCATCGACAACGGCCTCGGCGAGCGGTTGACGTTTCTCCGCCGCGTCTCGACGCCGGAGGGCGAGATGATCGAGGTCGAGAACGAGGTGCAGCCCAAGGCCGGTCCGCCGATGCACCGACACCACTTTCAGCGGGAGTCGCTGACGGTGCAGAGCGGCCGGATGGGCTATCAGGTCGCCGGCAAAGCGCCACAGGAGGCGAGCGTCGGCGAGAGCGTCAGCTTTGCGCCCGGCGTGGTGCACCGGTTCTGGAACGCGGGCGACGAGCCGCTGCGCTGCACCGGTGTCATCGGTCCGCCGGACAACATCGAGTATTTTCTCGGCCAAATCTACGCCTCGCAGCGGCGCACCGGCAGCCACCGGCCCGATCCGTTCGACGCAGCGTTTCTCGCCCGACGCTACCGAAGCGAGTTCGAGATGGTCGGCATTCCGGCTTTCGTCCAACGGTGGGTGTTCCCGGTTCAGGTCGCCATCGGCACGTTGATCGGGAAGTATCGCAAATACGCCGACGCGCCCGCGCCGGTGCGCCGCTGACTGAACCCTGTGGAGAGGAGATCGCCGTGCAGATCTACGTCTTGGCGTTCATCGGACTGTGTATCGGCTTCTCGCTGGAGGAGTTCGTCCTGATCAAGCCGATGCTGACGCTGGACCAGTCCGATCCGCTGAGTCGCCGGGTCGAGACGCTGGCGATCTGGGTGCCAGCCGTCGGGATGGCGCTCTGCGGCGCGACGATGGGGCTGTTCGGCGGGGTGCGGGCGGGCGGCGCGGTCAATCTGATCGGCATCGGGCTGGCCGCTGCCGGACTCGGGTTGCGCTACTGGTCGCGCCGGG
Organism: Bacteroidota bacterium; assembly: GCA_038233775.1. GTDB lineage: Bacteria > Bacteroidota > JBBSVG01 > JBBSVG01 > JBBSVG01 > JBBSVG01. The sequence continues at coordinate 1,696 of JBBSVG010000059.1, forward strand.
TGCTCGGGCGGTTCTTCACCATCGGCGTCGTCCGGCAGGAAGGGCATCGGGTGGTGCGCGAGGGACCGTACCGCACCGTCCGGCATCCGGGCTATCTGGGTTTTTTGCTGTTCTATACCGGGTTGCCGCTGGTCGTCGGCAGCTATGTCGGGTTGCTGCTGCTGTCGCTGCCGGCGGCGGTCGTGTTCGTCTGGCTCGTCGTGATCGAGGACGGGAAGATGGAGGCAGCGCTTGGGCCGGATTACACCGCCTACAAAGCCGACTCGGCCCGGCTGCTGCCCGGTCTCTGGTGAGCCGTCAGAGTCGGGTCAGGACGACCGGGGCGGCGGGATCGTCGGGCCGGATGAGTTGGTAGAGCGGCAACGCGGGATCGGGCGGCGGGAGGATTGGTCCCCAGAGCGCTTCGAGTCCGACGAGAACGGCGAGCGGCGCGTCGTCGGCGAACGATTGGTTGGGCCGAAACCCGCTGATCTCGGCTTCGAGCGCGGGTTTGAGCACCTTCAGCGCATCGGTCAACTGGCCGATCCACGGGACGAGCACGGCCCACGCCGCCGGGCGTTTGCCGGTGCGGACATCCAACCCGACCAGCCGACCGTCGGCCGTCAGCCCGAGCAGATCGAGCCGATACGCCCTGTTCGCGCCGTCGGCGCAGAGCGGCACGTCGATCCCGACGAAGCGGACCTCCAGCAACTGGTCGTCGGCGTCCGGCAGCGTGACGGCGCCGGTGCGGTAGAGCCAGTTCCGCAGCGACACGTCGGGGTCCGGTTTGGTCGGCGGCGCGGGCGGACGGTTCAGGCCGAAGTCCGTTTCGCGAAAGGCGCTGCACAGCGGGGTCGTCATCAGGGCGCTCCGGGTTGAGGTGTGCCCGAAGGTACGGGCGCGGCCGGGCCGGATCAACTGAATCGGACGGTCACGGTCGCCATCCCGGCCGGCAGGACGAGTTCGTACCCAGCGACGAGCGGATCGAGCTTCACCGCCGCCCGTTCGCCGTCGATCAGCAGCGACAGCGGTCGCCGGGCGACGCGCCAGCGGACGGCAGCGAGATCGGTCGCAAAGGTCGGGTCACGAGGCGGGAGTCGGTCGAGCGAGAGCGTGGCCTGATCGTCGGACGTGCGAATCTCGAGCGAGACGGGGCCGAAGTGGGTCGGCGCGTCGGTCAGGCGGAGCACGGTGCCGGGCGTGGACCACGACGGGTGCGGCGCGGGCGTCACGAGCAGGTCGCGGCCGACCTCGAGCGCGAGCAGTCGGCGCGACAGGATCAGCCACTCGGCGGCGGCCCAACCGTGGTGCCCTTCGCCCATCGTCCCGCCGCCGGTGCGCGGGTGGACGGCCTCGGGCCACGTGCCGGTCGGACCCATCAACCGGAGTACCCGCTCGACCAGCGGCCAGACGGCGACCGAGCGGCGCATCAGCAGCGCGTGGGCGAGGTGCAGCGTCAGGTACGCGTTCAGTCCAGCGTGGAAATGCTCCTGAAAAAACGCGCCGTCGTGCAGCCCGGCCGTCGTCAGCCAGCCGAGCGTGGCGACCAAACCGGGCTCGTCGGGCGGAACAAGCGCCAGCGGGTAGAGCGCCACCAGCGAGCCGATGGCCCCGGCTTCAAGCGGCCGACCCGGTGCCGCCGGCCACGCGCCCGGCTTGCCGACGCCGTTGAGCCGCAGCGACTTGCGGAGATCGGCTCGATAGGCGTCTGAAGCGCGACCGAACCGGTCGGCGTCGGCGGTTCGGCCGAGGGCGCGGGCGAGAAACGCGGCGTCGCGCAGTCCGGCCAAGCCCCAGAAGTTGTCCCAATAGTAGTGGTCAGGCGGACCCAGATGCTCGGCCGAGAGGCCCGCCGGGAGCAGGCCGGCTCGGGCCGGTTCGAGCGCCCGAGTCGTCTCGCGGGCGGTTGCGATCCACCCGGCGCCGCGACTCAGGCTGCCGTAGAGCGCCTCGGCCACCGACCGGTCGCCGCCCAGCCGAACGTGCTCGGCGACCGACCAGATCGCCTGCCCGGTCGCGTCCCACTCGCCGGTCTGGGCGCGAAAGCAGCCGTCCCGATCTTGGCGCGATGGGTAGCCGCGCAGCTTGTCGGCCACCCGGTCGCCGTGGCCGAGCAGGTCGAAGGCGTGCAGCAGGAACGCGGCGTCGCGGAACCACGTCTCGCGGTAGGTCAGCGCGCCGGGGACGACCCGTGGGCCGACGTCGAACATCGGCAGGTGTGCCCGGTTCAGCTCGAAGGCGGCCTGCATCGCCGGATCGGGCAGCGTCAGGTGGGCGCCGACGGTCAGGTGTCGCCGCCAGCGACCGCGCTCGACGGTCTTGAGCCGGTCGTACTCGACGGCTGAATCGCTCGGCGCGGCGGGATCGAGCGGCAGCGTCAGGTTCAGGTCGAACGTTGCACCCGGTTCGAGCTTGAACGGGTAGCGCAGCGCGACCGTGGCGAGTCCGGCGGGACAGCGGACGCCGGGGCTGGAGTTGCCCAGCCCGCCGTCGGTCCAGACCGCTGCCGGGTCGCCGAGCGCGGCCGAGCCGACCAGATGACCGGCGGGCGGCGGGGCGATCAGAAACGGCTGCCCATCGACCAGCCAGCGGCCCGGCGCGGCCCGGTCGAGGCCGTGGATCGGCGCGATGCCCTCGGGATTGGCTGGCCGGATCGCCAGCATCACCTCGCCAGCCACCGGTGCCGAGCCGCCGTTGAGCAGTTTGACCCGGCCGATCAGCGCCTCGCGGCCGCTCGGGAGCACGGCGCCCCAGCAGTTCTGTCGCACCGAGACGCCGCCCCCGGCCGACCATTCGGTCTTGACGACCGGAAACTTCGGGCTGACCCGTTGGGTCGCTCGGGCCAGTCGCGAGGGGAAGGTCGGCGGCTGTCCATCGACCCGCACCCAGCAATCGAGCGACGGGCCGTCGGGCCATGGCGTGACGAGTCCGCGTCCATCGACCACGCCGCGCCGGGTGCCGCCGAGCGGACCGATGATCGTCCAGTTGCGCCCGGTTCCGTTGATCGCCGCCATCAGGTGGCCGCGCGGGGTGAAGGCGGGATCGGCCGGGTCGAACTGCCGCTCGATCCAGCGCGGCCAGACCCAGCGGCGGTGCGTTTGGACGGCCAACAACGTCAGAAACCCGCGCAGGTGCATCCGCAGGCCCATCGGCAGCAACTCGGGCGGGATGGCGGCGCCGGGCTGGCCCAGTCCGCGAGCCGCCGTCAAATAGCGCAACTCGTCGGTCAGCCCGTCGGCCCGGCGGAGTGCGGCGACCAGTTGCAGCCACTCGGGCAGCGTCATCCGGCGGCGACCGGCTCGGGTTCGGCGCGGACGGGCCTCGGCTGGGTCGCGGCCGGGGCGACGAAGTCGGCATAGACCCGCGCCCACGTTTGCCGACTGGCCCGCTCGTGGGCGGCTCGGCCGAAGCGCTGCCGCATCGGTTCGTCGAGCAGCAGCCGGGCGGCGGCCTCGGCCAGGGCGCGGGCGTCGCCCGGCGGGACGAGCAGGCCGGTGACGCCGTCGATCAGGATGTCACGCGGTCCGCCTGCATCGGCGGCGACGACCGGGACGCCGGCGGACTGGGCTTCGAGCACGACGTTGCCGAACGTGTCGGTGGTCGAGGGGAACAGCATCACGTCGGTCGAGGCCATCGCCCGGCTGAACCGCTCGCCGGTCAGGAAGCCGGTAAAGACGACCGGAACGCCGACCAACCGCCGCCGCAGTTCGCCCATCCCCGGCCCATCGCCGACGACGACCGGAACCACATCGGGCACGAGCCGGATCAACTGGCGGAAGCCGTCGGCGAGCGTGTCGAGGTCTTTCTCGACGGCGACGCGGCCCAGATACGCGGCGATGGGCCGGTTCGTCGGGGCGCCGTAGTCGGTCCAGAAATCGGCCGTGCGCCAAGCCGGACTGAACCGGTCGGCATCGACGCCGTGGGGAAAGAGCCGCAGCTTGGTCGGATCGAACCCGCGCCCGATCAGTTGCCGCAGATAATCGCGGCTCGGGACGTAGATCGCGTCCATCTCGTCGTAGAACGCCCGCAGCCCGCGCCAGCCGAGCGAAACCATCCCGTCGTCGTCGGTGTAGCGGCCGATGTAGGCCGGCAGATCGGTGTGATAGACGCCGGAAACCGGCAGATTCAGCAGTTTCGCGACGGCCAGCGCGCACAAACCAACCGGGCCGGGCGTCGAGACGATCAAGTGGGTGAACCGCTCACGCTCGCAGTAGGCGACCAGATCGAGCAGCGGCGGAAACGCAAGCGAGAACGAATCGTTCTCCGGCAGTTTCAGCGCGCCGACGGGCGGGAAGTTCTCGACCCGCAACCCGGTGCTGTCGAACGGAGCGTCGGTCGAGGTCACGACGGTCAGCTCGTCGCCGAGCAGCCGGGCGGTCCGGGCCATCGTCTGCACGGTTATGGCGACGCCGTTGAGGTCGGCGAACGTGTCGGTGAACCACGCCCGCTTGGGCCTCGATGCGGCGGTGTGGTCGATCCCGGTCAGCCGAATCGAGGCGTCGCGGTAGAGCGGCTTGCCCAAGTGGTGGTGGCGGAACGAGATCAGGTACGGGCTGACCGAGAGCGCCACCGGCGCCATCGCCGAGACGGCTTGCAGCGAGCCGAACAGCGAGCCATCGCCGACCTTTTTGACAGCTTTCCGGGTGAACTGGAAGATGAGTTGGTTCGCCAACTTGCTGACCAGTTGAAACGTCCGCCGGTTCAGATCGTCGGCCAACTCGGGCCGGTGGATGTGACCGTCTCCCGACCACTCGGCGGCCAGCGCCGGGAGGGAAACGGTCAGCAGCGTCCGAAAGCTCGCCTCGGCTGGCTTCGGGGCGCGGCGCAACCGGTCGGCCCAGCCGCGCACTTTGGTCGAGAGCCGGAGCGTGCGCGGCGACGTGTCGAGCAGTTGGGCGCCTAAATGCATGAGCATCGCACGGGCGTCGCCGGCCCCGTTGCCCAAGAATCGGCCGCGATAATACTGGAAAATCGTCGCGTAGAGCGCGTGGGCAAACGAGAGCGCCGTCTCGGTCTGCCCCGAAGCCGACGTGCGCCGGTCGCGGATCGCGTCGAGATAACGCGACACCTCAGCCGCTGTCGGCTCGGCGGCCGGATCGTGCGGCAACTCGACCGCCGTCGAGGCCCGTGCGATGAACAGCCCCGAGTGATCGTCCGACCCGCCAATCGTCCCTTTGCGCCACGAATCCGTCGCCGCCGGTTCGATCCCATGCGCGTCGGCCAGTCGGCTGACCAGCTCGCCGTCCAAATGGGCGACGATGGCCTGGACGACGGTGTTCTCGAGCGCCGTCGAGCCGGAGTTGAGCGTCTCCCAGCAGTCAAACAGGACGATCAGTTGCTCTATATGGGCAACGGTCAGCTTGCCGTTGACGCTGTAGAGCGGGTGCGCCAGCCCGTGGGCCAGCCGCTCGGCGCGGAGGTACGCGACCATCTCGAAGATCGACGCCCGCAGCCGCTGGACCTCACCGAACTGCCGCTCGGACAGGCCGTGGATCAGGACGTGGACCTTGCAGCCGTCGGGAAAATAGGTCGTCGCTTCGACCGAGCAGAACGTGCCGGGCAAATGCGCGATCTCCAGCGAGCCGCGAAGGTCGTTGTGGTCGGTGGTCGTCACGAGCCGCATCCCGCGACGCCGGGCGGCGTGGTAGAGCGCGAGCGGTTCGGTGTAGCACTCCGGGGCGCCGATCCGGCGGAGCAGCCACTCGCTCGGCCGGTCGGAGTAGCGGGTGTGGACGTGCAGATCGGCGCGCACGGCGGCGGCGGACTCGGGGCGCAAGGGCGTGTCTCCGGTTGGGGAGGGAACACGCAAAGCTCGCCCCGGCGTGTGACCCCGGTATCACCCCGGCGTCACTTGTGCGGGCGCCGCTCAGGCGAAGACGACCGAGCGGTTGTGGTGCAGAAAAACGCGCTCCTCGAGCAAGAGCCGCAGCGCGGTCGCGAGCACCTGCCGCTCGATGTCGCGACCGGCCCGAGCCATGTCGGCGGCCGTATAGGCGTGATCGACCGGCTCGACCGACTGGTGCAGGATCGGGCCGGTGTCCAGATCGTCCGTCACGATGTGCGCCGTCGCGCCGACCATCTTCACGCCGCGCTCGAACGCCTGATGATACGGCCGCGCCCCGACGAACGCAGGCAAGAATGAGTGGTGGATGTTCAGGATCCAGTGCTCATAACGGGCGACGAATCCCGGCGACAGCACGCGCATGTACTTCGCCAGCACCAAATACTCGGGCGCGTAGCCGTCGATCACCTCCAGCATCGCGGCCTCGTGCTCGGCCCGCGTTTTCCCCTCGTGGCCGACCAGATGAAACGGCACGTCGAACCGTTCGACCAGCGGCCGGAGCACGTCGTGGTTGCCGACGACCGCCAGAATCCGCGCCGGTAGATCGCCGTAGTCGTGCCGCAGCAAGAGATCGCCGATGCAATGCGGCTCTTTGGTCACCAGCAGGACGATGGGGCGCGGCTCGGTTGAGGCCAGCCGCACACCGGCGCCGGTCGGCAGCCGCTGCCGCAGCGTCGCCGCCATCGCCTCGGGATTGGCCGCGCCGGTCACGGCCGTCCGCATGAAGAAATGCCCGGTCGTCGGATCGACGAACTCGTGGTTACTGACGACGTTGAAGCCGTGGTGAAAGACGATCCCGGAGATCGTATAGACGAGGCCGGGTTCGTCGGGGCAATCGATCAGCAGAAGGTGCGTCGCCAAGCGGTCGTCTCCAGAGCGTTTTCGGGGCGAGCCAAACGACCGGATTGCCGGTCGGCTCGCCGCAAAGATACGCCCGCTGCCGCTCAGGCCGGGAGGATGACGGCCGGGTTGTCGCCAACGACCGTCGTCCACGGCCGGACGCGCCAGCTTTTGACCAGTCCGTTCTGGACATACGGATCGGCCGCCGCGAACGCCTCGGCCGCATCGGGCGAGTCACCGGTGAACAGAAACACGGCTTCATCGACCGGCTCGGCCAGCGCCCCGGCTAAGATCAACTCGCCGCGACCGTGCGCCGCTCGGGCAAGGCCCAGGTGCTCGCCCCGGAGCGGCCCGCGCCGCTCGATATAATCATCGGCCAACTCGTAAATCAGCAAGTAGTGCATGGCGGTGGGAGGATGGAAAAAAGCTGACAGCTATCAGCCGTCAGCTAGAGCGGTATTCAGAGAAGTCTGGACTCGGGTTCTGGTCTAACCCCTCCCCGGCGGGGCGGTGGCCCAACGGGCCGGTGGGGGTCGTCATTCAGGCGGCACCCGGTTCACCCCCCCCCGCCGCGTCGCCGGCTTCCCCCCCCCGGGGGGCGGGGTTTTTGGCAAAACAGTCTGCATAACCCGCAAACGGAAATCGGGGAGCTGAGTTA
>JBBSVG010000060.1:0-8985 GCA_038233775.1 Bacteroidota bacterium
GCCGGCGCTCGCCCAGCTATCGGAGTTTGGGTAGCAACTTGGGTTAACCCCCTCAAACGACGACGCCCGGCCGTTCGCCGGGCCTCGTCGCGTCCAGATACCGCCGCCGACCGTCTGGCGATTCTGCCTGCGGCGAACGCCTCGAGCGAGACGGCCCGGCCGGATGCTGCCGCCAGCAGCCGGGCATCGGCGCTGACCAGCGCCACGTCCAGCCACACGGCGAAGGCGACGAACTCAGCGTCGTAAGCCGATAGCGCGGTCGTCGTGACCAGATCGAGCACGGCATCGGTCCCGACCGGTTGCTCCCGGTCGCCGATCACCCGCTCAGCTTGGGCGAACACGGCGTCGGCACCGGCCCGGTCCAGCAACCCTTTTCGCAGGTAGAGCGCAAGCACGCTCCTCAGTTCGCTGCGCCACAGCGGCGGCGCCGACCAGAGCGGGTCGCGACGGAGCACCGCCTCGGCCGCTGCGGTCCGGTCGCCGGGCAAAAGCAGGTAGGCGATCAGGTTTGTATCGGCGACGATCACGGCCGGCCGGCGTCGATGGCCCCGGCCAGATTCCCGTCGGTCAGGTACACGCCAGAGACGGCCGACCGGACGCGGCGGATGCCGTCAATCGGCGCACACGGTCCGGCTTACGGGTCGGCAACGGGGTGCAGATCGAGCAGAATAGGTTGGTCGTATCTTAAAGCGTCCATTTTTACCTGCCTGCACGACGCTTCATGCGCCTTTTCCGCCGCCGACTCATCTATTCGATTCTATGCCTTGTCGCATGGATTGGCCTTGCGCCGCTGACGGCGAGGGCGCAGCCGACGACGGCGGCGCGGTTCGACTCGAGCACGGTCGTCTATCGGCATTGGACGGTCGGCAGTGGGCTGCCGCAATCGACGGTTTCGGGGATCGCGCAGACGCCGGACGGCTACCTCTGGATCGGGACGAACGGCGGACTGGTCCGCTTCGACGGCGCCCGATTCACCCTGTTTAACCGGTCCAACACGCCGGCCTTGCCGAGCAACCGGATCTATCAACTCGGCCTCGATTCGGCCGGGACGTTGTGGGTCGGCACCTCGACTGGCATCACCGGTCGGCGGCTCGACGGCCGCTGGCTGACCCCATCGCCTGATGACCTTCGCCTGATCGACAACCGGGGGGGCGACCAAGTCAACGGGATGATCGTCGCCTGGGACGGCAAGGTTGCGGCCCTGCTACCGGGGGTCGGCATTCTGTTGGTCGAACGCGGTCGGTGGCGCTTGCTGGACCGACGGGCGGGGTTTCTGGACCTGGATAAAACCCAGCGGATAGGCATGGCCTTCGACGGCCGGAGCCAACTGCATCTGGTCGGGATCCATGGGTTGAGTCGGGTAGGTTCCGACGGACGGTTGTTCACGGTGCCATGGGCGACGGCCGGGCCGTCCCCGCGTATCACCAGCCTGTGGATCGATCCGGTCACCGGACAGATGATCGCCGGCACCATTACCGACGGCGCCATCACACTCCGGCTCGATACCAAGGGACAGTTGACGTGGACGCCGCTGCCGCTTGGCGTCTCGATCAACCCCGTCCCCCACGTGTTCAGCATGTTCACCGTGTTCGGCCAAAACGCCGATGGGGTGCTTCGGGTTCGGACGGCCGACGGCGTCGCCGAGGTTCACCCGAATGGGTCGTTGACCGTCGATCCCGGCCCCGGCGGCGCCTTTCGCGGCGATGTCCTGAGGTGCTTCGTCGACCGGACGGGGTCGCTGTGGATCGGCACCGGATCGCAGGGGCTGTTTCAGCGGCAGCGCCCCCCGTTTCGCGTCATCGGTCCGGCCGACGGGATGCCGAAAGCCGCAGTGCAGGCGATCACCGAAGACCGCGACGGCCGAATCTGGTTCGGGACGAACTTCGGCGGACTGGCCTGCCGACTACCGAGCGGGCAGATTCGCCACTGGGTGCCCAGCCGGGAACCGTCCATCTGGTCGCTGCTCATGGGTCGGACCGGGCGGTTGTGGTTCGGCAGCTACGGCGGCGGGCTGTACTGGCTCGACCCGGCGACGGTGCTCAATCATCTCGACGCCATCCACCCGCAACCGCTGCCACCGTCGGTCTCGAAGGTTGTCTTCGCCCTCTGGGACGATCCAGACGGGTCGCTCTGGGTCGGCACCCGCACCGGGCTGGCGCATCTGACCGCTGACGGCAGGCCGATTCGGGTCTACGACGAGCGCGACGGGCTGGGCAGTTCGTGGGTCCGCTGTGTGATGCGCGACCGGACGGGTGCGCTGTGGGTCGCCACGGCAGCCGGTGCGGCCCGACTCGACGGACGGGCCGACCGGTTCACCACGTTCACCACCGCCGACGGATTGGGCTCGAACGACGTTCGCAACGTCGTCGAAGACCGCGAGGGGCAGCTCTGGATCGGCACCTACGATGGTGGCATCGCCGGTCGCGTGCCCGGCACCGACCGCTTCGTTGCCATCCGCACCGCCGAGGGGCTGGCCGACGACGGCGTGTTCAGCATTCTCGAAGACGACCACGGTGGCCTCTGGACGGGCGGCAACCAGGGTGTCCAGCGACTCGACCGGTCGGAATTGCTCGGCGTCGTCGCCGGGACGAGGCGGACGGTGACGCCAGTCGTCTATGGCGCCGAGCAAGGCTTGTCGAATCCCGAGACGAACGGCGGGTTCATGCCGGCCGGCTGGCGCGACCGCGAGGGCCGACTCTGGTTCCCGACCCTGATCGGCGCCGCCGTGATCGACCCCGACGCGATTGCCCGGACGACACCACCGCCGCCGGTCCACATCGAGGGCGCCCGGCTCGACACCGACCCGCTCGCCATCACCGACAGCACCATCCGACTCCACCCGAGTCGGGGACGGCTGGAGATCGACTACACCGCCATCAGCCTGCGAGCGCCGAACGGGCTGCGTTTCCGCTACCGCTTGGACGGCGTGGACGCCGATTGGGTCGAGGTGGGCACCCGTCGGGTGGCGATCTATACCAACCTGCCAGCCGGAACGTTTGCTTTTCGCGCCCAGGCCACCGGCGGCCAAACGCCGTGGGCCGACGCCGAGGCCCGGCTGACGGTCGTGCGCGAACCATTCTTCTACGAACGGTGGGCCTTCCGGCTGCTGCTCGTTGCGCTGATCCTGCTCGGGATTTACTTGTTCGTCCGCTTGCGGCTGAGTCGGCTCAGGCGTCGAGCGGCTGCACTCGAGGCGACTGTGGCCGCCCGGACACAGGATCTGGAAGGTGCGCTGGTCGAGGTGGAAGCGGCGCGGCGGACGGTCGCGGGTCAGGCGGAAGCCCTGGTTGCGCTCGACCGGGCCAAGTCGCGCTTCTTCGTCAACCTGTCGCACGAGTTCCGCAGCCCGCTGACCCTGATCGTCGGCCCGCTCGAAGGCGCGCTTGACGGTTCGTATGGCGCACTGCCGACGCCGCTCCGGGCGCAGCACGAGGTCATGCTGCGGCACGGCCAGCGGTTGCTGCGGCTGATCAACCAAATGCTCGATCTCGCCCGACTCGAATCCGGCGGCCTGACCGTGACGGCCCATCCGGTCGATCTGGCCGACTTCACCCGACAGGTCGGCTCGATGTTCAGTTCGGTCGCCGGGCGGCGCGGGCTGGCGCTGCGGCTCGACTTGCCCGACGAACCCGTGGTCGCGCTGGCCGACGAGGAAAAGCTCGAACAGATCGTCAGCAACCTGCTCTCGAACGCGGTCAAGTTCACCCCGAGCGGCGGGACAATCACGCTCGGCCTCGCCGCTGACCCGACCGGCGACTCGTGGCGGCTTCGCTGGACCGTCGCTGACACCGGCATCGGCATCCCGGCCGATCATCTGACGAAGGTCTTCGACCGCTTCCATCAGGTCGATGACTCGGCCACCCGCTCCGGCGAAGGCTCCGGCGTCGGGTTGGCGCTGGTGAAGGAACTGGTTGGGTTGATCGGCGGCGAGATTACCGTTGAGAGTTCGCCCGGTTCGGGCGCGATGTTCACCGTTCGGCTGAGTCTGCCGCGCGCGGGTTCGGTCGCGCCGTTCGGGTCGGTCGCTGCCGGGCCGGTTCGACAGATCGAGCCATCGCCGGTCGCGCCGCCGGTTGAGACGCCGATCAGTGCGCCGCCGCTGGACGCCGACGCGCCACTGGTGCTCGTCGTCGAGGACAACGCCGATCTGCGCCGGTTCATCGTCGATCACTTGGCTGCTATCGTCCGCACCGCCCAAGCGGGCGACGGGATCGCCGGGCTGCGCCTCGCCCGAGAGATCGTCCCGGATCTGATCCTCTCGGACGTGATGATGCCGGGGATGGACGGGCTGGCCTTCTGCCGCGCCGTCAAGACCGATCCGGCGCTGGATCACATCCCGGTCGCCTTGCTGACGGCTCGGGTCGGCAGCGAGCACCGGATCGAGGGGATCGAGCACGGCGCCGACGCTTATCTGGGCAAGCCGTTCCGCCCCAAAGAGTTGCGGGCAACCATTCTCGGGTTGATCGAGACGCGCCGCCGGCTGCACGCCCGTTACCGAACAGCACCCGAGTCGATCTCGACGGCACCAGCCGAGTCGGCGCCCGTGCCGATGCCGCTCACGCCGTCGCTCTCTCGGGCCGACCGGCGGTTCCTGACCGAGCTGGAGGATCGGCTCGTGACGCACGTGGGCGAGGCCGACTTCAACGTGGACGATCTGGCGCAAGAGCTGGGGCTGAGCCGCGTCCAGCTCTACCGCAAGCTCAAAGCGATCACCGGCGAGACACCCGCCGACCGACTCCGGCGCCTCCGGCTCGACCGCGCCGCCGACCTACTCCGCGTCGGCAAGCTGACGGTGAGCGAGATCGCCTACACGGTCGGGTTCAACTCGCCGTCGCATTTCGGCCGGGCGTTCCGCGCCCACTTCGGCCGCACGCCGACCGAGCACGCCGCCCTCGAAGACGTCGGCGATTGAGCGGCCACCGCCACTGTTGATCGCTCCGACCGGGCACCCGCTAAGGCTGCCTGGCCGGTCCGTTGGCGCCCTGCTCCAGCCGCACCTTGCGTCGTTTCGGACAGACCCACCTCGACCTCCGCTTCAGCTTCCGACGGGGCTCAGCCGTCGGCCAACCGCCGTCGATCTCGCTCAGCGGGGTCGTTGCCGCCTGTTGTCCCAAATCTACGCTATCGTGCGACAAAAGTGCGAGAGATGGAATGATTTGGTTCGTCGGCGCCGGGTCGGGGACGGTAGCTTCGTACCCATTCAACAGCGACTCCCGCTGCTTCTCATGTGTTCGAAGCCGCCACCTCTATGGTTCCCGATTTCCCGACTGCCGACGCCGACCGCCAAGCCGACCCGAAGCCGCGCCTGATCACCCGGATCGAGGTCGCATCGCTCGATGCGAGTCTGCCGGTCGCGCCGGTGCCCAACTCACCCGAGTCGGCTTCGCCTGAACAAGTCGTGTCGGTCACGCCGACCACCGGTGCCTCCTCCCTGTACGTCTGACGCCCATGCTGTCCGCTCCCCGTTCACCCCAGCCGACCCCCGCCATGAACCTGTTTCGCCTGTTGCGTCCCGTGTGGACGTGCTTTCTCCTGCTCGGTCTGCTGCTGGCTGTGGCGCTCCTGCCTGACAGGGCACAGGCGCAGATTGTCACCTCAGGGACCGGCAACGGGTACTACGGCGGGCCGGGCGACCTCCAGTGGGGCGAGGGCACCAAGTTCTCGATGGCCGCCGACGGCACCCAGTACGTGGCGGACTACTACACCCGGCGAATCCTGAAGGTCGCCCCGAACGGGTTCATCTCGGTGTTCGCCACCGTCCCGAATTCCGGCTTCACGAACCTCAACGACGCCGTCGTCGCCCCGGATGGCGATGTCTACACCGTCGATGGCGACCATGTCATCCGGCGCTTCAACGCGGCGGGCACCTACCTCGGCATCGTGGCCGGGGCGCAGGGCAGCACGGGCACCACCGACGGGCTGGGCGGCACGGCCCGGTTCAACAACCTGCAGACCCTCGTGGTCGGGCCGAGCAACGTGCTCTATGCGGCGGACCAAGGCAACAACCGGATCCGGAAGCTCGTCCCGAACGCGGGCAAGACCCAGTGGACCGTCTCGACGCTGGCGGGGGCCATCAGCGCCGATTTTAACCTACCCGGCTGGCTCGCGCTGAACGCTGCCGGCACGTTCCTCTACGTCAACGACCGGTCCTTCAAGGTCAAGCGCGTCAACACGACGACCGGGCAGGTCGTCTCCATCGCCGGTAACGGCACGTCGAACTATGCGGACGGTGTCGGCACGACCGCCGCGTTCAAAGGCCCGACCGGTATCGCCGTCGACGCCGATGAAGTCCTCTACGTCTCCGACGCCGACGCGTTCCGCATCCGCCGGATCACCCCGGACGCGAGCAAGACCACCTGGACGGTGACGACCGTGGCTGGCAACAGCACGAGTGCCGAGGTCAACGGCACCGGAACGGATGCGTCTTTCCGGGCGCCGACCGCCATCGCGATCCTGCCGTCCGGCGCGCGGCTGTGCGTGTACGACCGGTACACCTACCGCATCCGCAACATCGAGCTAACGTTGCTGACCGGCCTCACGGCCCGCACTGGTTATTTGGGCAGCTATCTACCCGCCGTCCCGTCCTACGCAGCCTTCGACCTGCAAGTGAACGGCAGCAACTTCGACATCAGCATCTCGAAGGTCGTCGTCAACGGGACCGTCCTGGGGGCCTATCTGGGGGGCGGCGAGAGCATGAGGGTGAGCGTGCCGGCGTCTGCCTTCCCGTCATCGGGCGATCTCACCATCTCGGTGCTGAACATCTCGCCCGGCAGCGGCCAGACGGCCAGCCAGACCTTGCCGGTGCTCCGGCCGACGATCACCAGTGCCAGTCCGACGGCGGCCACCAGAGGAACAGCGGCGTTCACCTTAACCGCCACCGGGCAGAACTTCGTCAGCGGCGCCAGCCAACTCTACTGGAACGGCTCGGTTCGACCGACGACCTTCGTCAATGCGACCACGCTGACCGCCACGATCCCGGCCACCGATATCGCCACGGCTGGCACGGCGACGATCACGGTGCGGAACAACGCCGCCGAGGATCCGGCCAGCCTCTCGTTCCCCATCCTCGAGCCGCCGGCCAACGTCAGCGCCTCGGACGGGACGTATGACGGCTATGTCAAGGTCAGTTGGACCGACAACGCGACCAACGAGGACGGCTACAACGTGTACCGCGACGGGACGCTCGTCACCACCGTCGGTCTGGACGTGACCTCGTACGACGACACGGCCCCGGCCGTGCTGCCCGGCGTCGGCCACGTCTATAGTGTGGCGACGAAGAAAGGCACCTTCGAGTCGAACCGCGTCGCCGACATCGGCTGGCGGCTGGCGAACGGCTCGGTCGCCGGGCGCGTCTCGGCCGCCACGAGCACCGGACCCGGCGTGCCGAACGTCGATGTCTCGCTCACCCCGACGGCCGGCCTCACCGGCAGCGTGCTCGACCTGAACGGCACCAATGGCTACGCGCAACTGCCGACTGGCACCTACTTCACCGGCGGCGACTACACGGTCGAGTCGTGGGTCAACGTTCGCTCCTATAACAGTTACCAGCGCATCCTCGACTTCGGCAACGGAACCGGCCAAGACAATGTGGTCGTCTCCTTCGAGGGCACAACCGGGCAGATTCGGTGGGACGCCTATCGCGGCTCGGCCGGAACGCTGGCTTCCTCGCCACTCGGCGACCCGCTGCCGCTGAACACGTGGGTTCACTTGGCCTTCGTCCAGTCGGGCACCACCGGCAGCATCTACAAAAACGGCGTGCTCTGGGCCTCTGGCACACAGAACGTCCCGAACAACGTCACCCGGACGAACAACTATTTCGGCAAGAGCAACTGGGCCGGTGACGGCTACCTGAACGGTCGGCTGGACGAGATCCGCATCTGGAACCGCGCCCGGACAGCCGTCGAGATCGCCGCCGACCGGAATCGCATCCTGACCGGCAGCGAAACCGGGCTGACGAACTACTACCGAATGGACGAGGCGGTCGGGACGGTCGCGATGGACCACGCCGTCCGGCCGCTGCCGACCACCATCGCCGCCCACGGCACGCTGATCGGTGGCGCAACGCTGACGGCAACGACGCTGCCGCCAATCCGCTACCGAGTGCTGACGGCCAACAACGGCTCGTATGTCATCCCGAACATCACCTACGTCCGACCCGGCACCACCAGCACGACCTTCGACATCACCCCGGCGCTGACCGACGGCGGAACCGTGCACACGTTCCAACCGAGTTCACTCTCGGCCACGCTCAACGCCAGCATCGCGTCGGCGACGGCGAAAGATTTCATCGACAACTCGACCATCGCCGTCTCGGGTCGGATCGCCTTCGCCAACTCGACCTGCAACGCCGGGGGCGTGAAGATCTTGGTCGATGGGGTCGTCAAGACGAGCACCGCCACCGACGGGACGTACTCCGTCTCGATCATCGCGGGTCCGCACACGATCCGGGCGCAGTTCAACGACAGCCAGTTCCTCTACACCGGCGTGACCGGCCCGAGCACCCCGGCCAACACCGCGACCGTCGCCGGCGACTATACGGTCGGCTTCACCAGCGCCACGAGCGGGATCAACTTCACCAACCAGACGACGCACCTCTTGACGCTCCGCTTCCGAGGCGCCTGCGATGCGGTCATCGGGACGGCGACGTTCCGCGTCCTGAGCAAGACCGGCTCGTGCTTCGACCAAACGGTTACGACCAGCTCGGCCGGTGTCATCAACCTCCCGCTCGCGCCGCAAGAGTACACGGTCACATTGGTTTCGACCGACCCGGTCAACCCGTTGATCCTGACGTACTTCGGCAACAACGCTGTCGAGACGAGCGTCGCCGCCAAAGATTCGACAACGAGCTTCATCTACCGCGCCCCGCCGGAGATCTCCCTCTCGGGTCTGCCGGCACCGACCCCGAGCCTCGGCTATCCGGTGCTGGCCCAGGACGCGGCGTATCCGATCACGATCACCGTCAAGGACGGCGGACAGAATTGCACC
>JBBSVG010000061.1:0-8899 GCA_038233775.1 Bacteroidota bacterium
CCGCCCGCGGCCCGCAGCAGCGGACCGCACCGTACCTGCGCGACTCCGAAGTCGGCCGCAACTTCTGATCCGGCGGCGATGAGAGCCAGCGAGACCTCTCGGTCGGACTCAACCTCGGCGGCGGTGACCACATCGAGCTGCCGCTGATCGGCCGGCTTCCGCTGATACCGATCACCGATTTCTGGCTCGGTTATGCCGTCCCGGTCTCGCACGGACCGAATGCGGTTTTTGCGGCGGCCGGGTTGGAAATCGGGATGCAGTTCAGCCTTTTTTTCGATTTCAACGAGCGGTCCACCCGGCCACCGGTGTCTCTCCCCTGATGCGTTCGGCTTCTGAACCCGTGAGCACCTACCGCGCCCACTCGAACATCGCCCTCATCAAATACTGGGGCAAGCGCGACGCGTCGCTGAACCTGCCGCTGAACAGTTCGCTCTCGCTGACCCTCAGCGACGCGCACACGACGACGACCGTTCGGCTCGACCCGACGCTGGCGGCCGACGAGGTCGTCTTCGGCGGTCGCCCGGCGACGGCGGCCGTCGCGGCGAAGGTCACGGCGCATCTGGACCGGATTCGGCGACCGACCGGCCGGACCGAACGGGCGCGGGTCCAAACGGTCAACTCGTTTCCGACTGGGGCCGGGATCGCCTCGAGCGCCAGTGCCTTCGCCGCGCTGACCGCCGCCGGAGCCGACGCCTTCGGGCTCGATCTGAACGCCGCCGAGCGGTCGATTCTGGCCCGTCAGGGGTCCGGTTCGGCCTGTCGCTCGATGTTCGGCGGGATCGTCCGCTGGGACGCCGGGATCCGCGCCGACGGACTCGACTCGGTCGCCGAGCCGGTGTTTCCAGTCGAGTATTGGGATCTGTGCGACGTGGTCGTGCTGACCGAAACGAGCGAGAAAACGGTCGGCTCGACGGTCGGCCACCGAGCGCTCGACGGGCATCCGTTTCTGCCGGCGCGGCTTGCCTTGCTGCCCGATAAGCTCGACCGGATGATGGACGCCATCGCCCGCCGCGACCTGCCCGCGCTCGGTCCGCTGATCGAACAGGAGGCGCTGGAGATGCACGGGTTGATGATGAGTGGCTCGCCGGGGCTCATTTATTGGGCACCTGCGACGGTCCAACTCTTGCGGACGGTCCCCCGCCTGCGCGCCGAATCGGGCCTGACTGTGTACTTCACCCTCGACGCCGGACCGACCGTTCACCTGATCTGCGAGCGAGCCGACGTGCCCGAAGTCGAGCGATTCGTGGCCGAGTTGCTGCCCGGCGTGGCGACGCTGACGAGCGGTCCCGGCCCTGCCCCGGTTCGCCTGTCGGTCCCCTGACGCCCCCATTCCCGGAGTCTGACCGCATGTCGAAGGGCGACGCGACACAGCATTCCGCCAGTCATCGGGCGCCAAGCCCGGTCGTCGATCCGTCGTCGGCTTCGGTCGTCGGCGCGGCACCGGGGAAAGTGATTCTGTTGGGCGAACACGCCGTCGTGTACGGCCACCCGGCGCTTGCCGTCCCGGTCTGCGACGTTGAGATGCGCGTTCGGCTGACGGTTCAGCCCGGCGGCGCGCTGTGGGACGTTCGCGAACTGGCCGAGGTGCGCGGCCTGCCGCCCGGCATCTTAGCCCGCTTCGCCGAGATCTTCGGGCTCGAGCGGATTCCGGCGCTGCACGTTGAGATCGACAGCACCATTCCGATTGCCGGCGGACTCGGCTCGTCGGCGGCGCTCGGCGCAGCGGCGTGCCGCGCGATGGCGCACCTGCTGGGTCGGCAGTTGACCGATCAGCAAGTGGCCGATCTGGTGTTCGAGGGCGAAAAACTGTTCCACCGGACGCCGAGCGGGATCGACAACACGGTCGTCGCCTACGCGAAACCTATCCTGTTCACCAAAGGCCAACCGGCCCGCTTCCTCACGCCCGGCGCCCCGTTCGATCTCGTCATCGTCAACAGCGGCCACGGCTCGCTGACGGGCGAGGCGATCCAAGCCGTCCGCTCGCGGATGGAATCCGATCCCGAAGGCTACACGTCGCTGTTCGACCGGATTGCGGTCGGCGTCGAGGTCGGCGCAGCGGCGTTCGTTGAGGGCGATCTGGCTGAACTCGGGCGCCGGATGACGGCCAACCATCAGTCGTTGCAAGCGCTCGGCGTCTCGTCGCCGGGACTCGATGCGATCTGCGAAGCCGGGCTCTCGCTCGGGGCGCTCGGGGCGAAGCTGACCGGCGCCGGTCGCGGCGGCAACGCGATCTTGCTCGCCCCGGCCGGGTCGGGCGCCGGGCTGAAAGAGGCGCTCCAAGCCCGGCTGCCGCATTTGGCCGCCCCGCTCGTGACCCGCATCGGCGGCTGACAGATCGGCTCGCATAAAAACAGGGGAATCCGGCCACCGGCGCCGGGTTCCCCTGTTTGCTTCAGCGCCCGGCGGTTCTATCCAAGCGTCCGGCGGCTCCATTCATGGTTCGACAGGCTCACCACGAACGTCGATCAGCCTTGACGCAGGCTACGGTCGGGTTGGGACCGGGCGCGGCGTGATGCGGGTCGGCGTGGGACGTGATGGCGTGGCGGCGGCGGTCGGGGCGAGGGCGCGGTCGAGCGAGGCGGCCAGCCGGTAGCCGGCCAGGGCGACGCGGTTGCGGGCGATCAGGTTGGCGTTGTCGCGGTACTCACGCGGCACAGTCGGTTGCGGGTCGCCGGAGCCGAGCGTATAGACCGAGGTTCGGGCCAGCGCCACGCCCTCGTCGATCCAATCGTCCACGTTCAGATCCGGCGTCGCCGAGGCCGGAAACTCGGCCATGATCCCGAGGCCCAGTTCGACGATCATCGCCCGGTCGTGGCCGCGACCGAGGGCGCCATCCCAGAGCGAATGCAGGTTGCGCGTCGTCGAGTCGGCCAGGCGGAAGCCGTTGCCGCCAGCGTCGCCGGTCGGGTGGGCGGCATCGACCCGAGCCGACGTGTGCAGCGGCTGGTGCAGGTCGCCGATCACGTGGATCAGCCACGGCAGATCGTAGCTGCGCCGGGCGTCGCTTGCCGTCGAGGCGGCCAGTTCAGCGAGCATGGCCTTGACCACCGTCCGCGCCCCGCCGTCCTCGCCGGGCGGCAGCGGCGTCCCGTCGGTCGAGAAGAACACGTCGATGTAATGCCAATCGCGGTGGCGGAGCGGGTCGGGGAAACCGGGCACCTCGGCCATCGGCTCGGCCTCGGGCGCGCGGTCGATGAAGCGCGGGTCGCCCTTGATCATGTCGGACCAGACCGACGCCTTCAGAAACGCCGTCACGGCTCGGAGCCGGGCATCGTCGGGCAGACCAGCGACCCAGCTCGGATAATCAGGATGGACCTTCAGCAGCGCATCGACTCGGGCGCGGGTGGCCGGTTGCATCCGCTGATAGGCGATGAAAGCGACCGTCATGTGGCCGGTTTCGTTCCACGCACGGGCGGGGCGACCGGCGGTGAGCAGCAGCGCGACGGCAAGCAAGAGGACGGCGGGGAACCGTCGAAGGGGAACGCACATGGGAACATCGGGAGACGGGTAACAGAGCAAAACGGCAAGGCCCCCCGACAGTCCACCGGGAGGCCTGAGCCGATAAGATACGCAGCCGACCGCCGTCAGCGGGACCGAGCCGGGCGATTTCTCGTCCGCAGCCTGCCTACGCGCCGTTGAAGGCCGGGGCGAACGTGTCGCGGGCGAACGCCTCGATGGTCGTCGGCGTGGTCCGTTCGGCCGTGCGCGGCTCGTGGACCATGATCTTCTCGTCGTTGATGTTGCGGGTCATCTCGTCGAACAGCCCGGCAATCGACGGCGAGAGGCCAGCGCCGATCATCCCCTGAACCGCTTGGTCGTAGGGAAACTGGACGTAGGCCAGATCCGGCCGACCAATCGCCGCGCCGATGGCCGTCGCCACCTCATTCATCGTGTAATGCTTCGGCCCGAGCAGCGGGTGAACCGTCTGCCCGTCGGGCACGCCGCCGGAGAGCAGGTCGGCCGCTCTGGCCGCGATGTCGCGCGTGTCGATCATCGGCACGGCCACGTCGGCCCGCATTGACGAGCCGAGAATGCCCATCCCGTGGATCATCCCGACCGACGACAACTGGTTCTCCATGAAATACCCCGGCCGCAGGTGGACGACCGAGAGGCCGTCGATGGCGTTCAGCCGGGCCTCCTGACGGTAGAGCGTGCGGACCGGTCCCCGACCGTCTTCCTCCTCGGCGCCGACGCTGCTGAGGTTGACGACCTGCTTCAACCCCGAATCGCGCACGGCGGTCGCCACGCTTTCGCCGACCTCGTCGCCGTAGGCCAAGAAGTCCGGCGTCGTCATGTTGGGCGGAATCAGCAGGAACGCCGCGTCGGCGCCGCGCAAGGCGTCGGTCAGCCCGGCGGTGTCGGTCAGGTCGAGCGGCCGAATCTCGGCGCCGGCCGATTGGAGCGCGTCGAGCCGCTCGCTCGCTCGGGAAGCGGCCGTGACGCGGTGTCCGGCCTCGAGCAGATGGTGGACGATCTTCGAGCCGATGTGTCCGGTCGCGCCGGTCACGACGATGTGCTTTGCCATGAGTCCTGTCGCTCAGATGCCCGGTCGCGCCGGGCGCGCAGCGACCATCAAGCAGGCCGCTGGACAAAGAAACGCCGTTTCTGAATTTTCCGCAAGTACCTACCGAAAAGTAGGGTATCTTTGTCTGCGCCAGCACCACACAACGGAGACAATGGGATGACCAAGCAAGACCGACTCCTGTCGCAGATGGACGAGACGACCCCGATCCCGCCAGTCGCCTGCCCGGTGCGGACGACGATGAACGTGCTGGGCGGCAAGTGGAAGCTGCTGATTCTGTCGTATCTGCTCGACCGGCCGCACCGCTACGGCGAGCTGCGTCGGGTGATCCCGGAGATCACCGAGAAGATGCTGATTCAGGAACTGCGCGAGTTAGAGGCCGATGGAATCGTCAGCCGGACGGTGCATCAGCAGGTGCCGCCTCGGGTCGATTACGGGCTGACCGAGCAAGGCGAGCGGGTTCGGCCGCTGCTCGGGTCGATGATCGACTGGAGTTCCGGCTACCTGAAGTCGCGCAAACGGCCGTCGTCGTTTATCGGCTGAGCAGCCAGCCGACGGCCGCGCCGAGCAGGCAGCAGGCGAGGTTGACGCCGTCGTTGTCGAGCCACGCCCGCCCGCGAACGACGGCGGTCGGGGCGTCGTGGTGGGAAAACGCTTCGGTCTCCTCGCCGCAGACCGAACAGCGGCGCACGCTCTGGACCGTCGCGCCGAGCAGCGAATCGAGCGCCCCGCCTGCCGTCCCGGCCAGCACGATGCCGATGACCGTCGCTGCCGACAGCGTCGGGACGGACAGCCGACCGATGGCAGCAATCGTCGCCGCGCCGAGCAAACCGCCCAACGTGCCGACCAGCGTCACGCCGCCGGAGGTGCCGGGCTCGAGCAGCCGTCCGGTCAGCAGCGAGCGCGCAGGCCGACCGGCGCCAGCCCAGGTGCCGATCTCGGTCGCCCAGGTGTCGGCGGTTGCGGCGGCGAGGGCGCCCAAGTAAGCGGGATAGAACCCGACCTCCGGCCAGAACGCGTGGCCGACGAGCATCAACCCAGCAACGCCGCCGTTGGCCCAGACCTGCCCGGCGTCACGGGTTGAGCCTTTCGCGACTCGGCTCTCGGCCGACGCTTTCGCCCGGCGACCGGCTTTCGAGAGCAGGCTGCTGAGGAAAAAGAACGCCAGCATCGGCCCCGCCCAACGCCAGCCACCGACGGCGAACAACAGCGTCGCCAGCAGTCCGGCGGCCACGGCGCCGCTCGGGGCGAGCAACCGGAGTCGCCACGAAATCGCCGCGAGCCCCGCCGATAGCAGCGCGGCTTCGATGAGCACTCGGGCGGCGGGGTCGGCGGGGCGGGTGAAGACGAACCCGAGCGCCAGCCCGAGCGTCAGCGCGGCGGCGAGCAACCGGGTGCGCGGTCGGGAACCGAGCTGTCCGGCGGCGACGCTGAGAACGGAGACGGTCAGGATCAGCCCGATCCGCAGCCACGAGCCCGGTGCCATCGGCGGCTCAGAAACCGATCTGAAGGTGCAACGACTGACCGGCGTGGCCGTCGGGCATGACGGTCGGCGAGGCGGACAGGTGAACCCGCGTCTGGGTAAAACGCGCGCTGATCATCGCATCGACGGCGCTGATGACGTGGTTGAAGAAGATGCCCTTGATCGCGTGGTCGCCGAGCGCATAGAGGTCGTTGGCGTAGCGCCGCTGGGCGGCATAGTCGAGCTGGTGCGGCGACGGCGACGCAATCTCCTGCGACTCGTTGTAGTCGTCCCAGCCCGGCGCGAACTGGTTGTACTTGCCGATCATCTCGAAATATTGCTGGTTGGCGTAGCCGTAGTTGGTCACCTTGTGTGAACCGGGGGCTTTTTTCTCGACTTCAGCCAGTTGATCCCAGAACGCTTTCGGCAACTTGCCCGGCGGCGTACCGGCGTATTGAGCGGCCACTTCGGTGTACCTTGCGACCACATTCGCGCCGATGGCTCTGTTCCCATCGTTGTCGAAGTTCTCGTTGATGTAGGTGCCGTACTTAATCGGGTCCCATGTCCGTTCGGAGTACTGGATGAACGCCTCGGTCTGATGGTCGCCGTCCTTGTTTTTCTGCGAGCGGTACATCCAGCTATAGATCTCAAGCCCGAGATAGGCCGCGCCGCGAGCGTAGGTAAAAACGCCGCCGCCGACATAAGCCTGACCCGCGCCCGGCACCAGCGCCGAGGCTACTCCAGCGATATAAACCGACTTGCCGCCCGACCGATCTGACATCCCGCCGCCCATCGTCGGCAGCGGCGCGGTGGCGGCGGTCGGGATCGAACGGAGCAGGAGCGGTTGGGCCGACGGGCCTTGCGCGCGGGCAGCGAGCGGCGTGAGGACGAATCCAGCGACGAGCAAACCGGCGGAGAGACGCATAGCCGTGGCGATTTGGGGGAAAGCGGACAGGTCGAGACCCCGACGAAAGCAATCAGCGCTCCACTACTGAGCCCGAGCGGCGCCGGAGCGAATCTTCCCCGCCCCGTCCTGCCGCAGATCGAAGTCGAACAGCAACCCGAGGTGAAGCTGGATCTGGTGGCCGTACTTGATCTCGGCCGCTTGGCCGCTGCGGGCGAAAGCCGGATCGAGTTGAACGGTAAATGAGTCCAACCCGTAGGCGCCGCTGATGAACAGTCGGGTCGGGAACAGATAGAACGACCACGCCTCGAGCCGCAACTCGGCGCCGATGTCGCGTTTGAACCGCCCCGGCGTCGAGCCCGACCACGCGTTGCCGATGTCGGCGAAGACCGATCCGTACAGCTTGGCGAGGCTGACGTTGAGGAACGCTGCGTCGAAGTGCGGGACGATGGGGAAGCGGTAGGTGAGCTGCGCGGCGGCCATTCGGCTGCCGCCGAGGGCGTAGAACGGGTAGCCGCGCATCCCGAACATCCCCGTCGCATACAGGTTGAAGAACGAGTCCAAACTGTCGCCGGTCGCGATGGCGCC
Source organism: Bacteroidota bacterium (assembly GCA_038233775.1). GTDB lineage: Bacteria > Bacteroidota > JBBSVG01 > JBBSVG01 > JBBSVG01 > JBBSVG01. Next base: position 7,477 of record JBBSVG010000061.1, read on the forward strand.
GCCCCAGACCCGAGTCGTCAGCGTGTGCGAGCCGAACGGGAGCTGCCGGTGATACGAGCCGTCGAGCGTCAGCCGGGGAAAGCTGTAGCGCTGGTAGATCGGCTGCAGCACACCATTCTCGATCCGGTAATCGCGTAGCAATTCGTCCTGCTCGCCGGTCACGTTCGCGTCGAGCGTGATGCCGACCGGGTTGATCGCCCCGTTGCGATACGCCCGCAGCATCGTCAGGCCGTACTCCAGCCCGACCGAGCGACCCAAGAAATAGCGGTCGGACGAGGCGGCTAAATAGGTCGTTCGGGTCGAGCGGCGAATCGGGCTCAACTTGGCCTCGAATCCCTGCCGGGCCGACGAGTAGAACGAGAACGAGGTCCGCAGCCCCAACCGATGGATCGGGTTGAACCGCCATTGGGCCAGCAGATCGGCCTGCGTCAGCGTGTAGATGATGTCGGCGCGGCCGATGGAGAAGACGCCGCCGACATCGCCAGCCGTCGTGAACTGCGGCTGGACCAGAAAATCGCGGTCCTCGGCGTTGCGCGTTTGGTGATAGACTTGGAACGACAGCGTCGGCGTGGCGGCGTCGGGCAGACCAAACAGGTTGCCGTGGTAGTCGAGTTGCAAGAAGCCGTCGCGCTCCCACTTCAGCGGATTGAGCCGATCCTGCCGGATGCCCGAGCCGGGTCCGACGGTCAAGCCAGCCAGCAGCCCGAGCTTGCCGAGCACGTCGCCGGAGAGCAAGTAGGCGCCAACCTTCGTGTCGCGCCAGAGGTTGCCAGCGACGCGACCGAACTCGCCGTTGCGGAGGTTGTCGCCGTAGGCGCCGTAGCGTCGGGTGTAGGTATCGAACCGAATCGCGGGCAAGACAGCGAACGTCGTCCGGGTCGAGCGATACGGACGGGACGGCAGCGACGGCAGTTGGCTGTCGTCGTAAGCGCGAAGGGCGGCCCAATCGTGCCGGTAGGCGTCTGGCGAGGTCGGGCGGATACGGAGCGAGTCGGGCCGACCGGTCATCGCGCCGATGGCGTCCATGATCGGCGCATCGGCGGCCGGCGGGGCGACGATCCCGCTGTCGGCCAGCGCACCGGCGACGGCGCGGCGGCGCTCGGCCAGCGTCCGGGCAACCGCCGCCGGATCGGCCAGATCGGTCATGGCGACGAGCGGGCGATAGGCGAAGTCGGTCAACTCGGCGCGCGGCGTCGCGGTGCGGAGTCGGGCCAGCTTGTAGCCCGAAGCGGTGAACAGCGCGTAGGCCAGTTCGCCACGACGGTTGACGGCCTGCATGAAGGCGCCGCCGGTCACATTCGTCACCTGCCCCAGCTCGCGGCCGGTCCGCAGATCGAGCGCGTAGAGGTTGGCGATCCCGGTCCGGTCGCTTGAGTAGATCAGCGTGTCCCCGGTCGCCGACAGGGCCGGGTCGCGCTCGTCG
>JBBSVG010000062.1:0-8851 GCA_038233775.1 Bacteroidota bacterium
GGCGCGCTGCTGGCGTCGCTCGGCGGGGCCATCGACACGACCAAGCCGTTCATGTTCCACCCGCAGAACCCGCTGCCGAACAGCCTGATCCTCAGCGCGACCGAGATCGCGACGGCAAAGGCGTCGGTCGCGTCGTTCAACAGCACGATTGCCAGCGAGGCGACCAAGCACAAGTTCGCGCTGGTCGATATCAACACGCTGCTGAATCGGGCGACGACGGTCGGCGTCAACGAGGGCGGGTTGACGTTCAACACGGCGTTCCTGACTGGCGGGCTGTTCTCCTACGACGGCGTCCATCCGAACGCACGGGCGCACGGGCTGATCGCCAACGAGTTCATCCGCTCGATCAACCGCTCGTTTGGCGCGAACCTGCCGTTCGTCGATCTGGCGACGCTGCCCGCCTCGCCGATCCGGCCGCCCAGCGCCCCGCAGACGAAGCTCACCGACTTGCCGCAGTTGGGCATTCGGCTGATCGACGGCGCGTCGTACCGGTAAAACGTCCGGCTTGTCGGTTGTTCAGGGCGCGGTTCCAGCCATTGGAGCCGCGCCCTTTTGGTTTGTCCCGACCGCCGTGCGTATTTTGACGGCTCTCAGCCGACGCGCTCGCGGTCGGTGTTCTCTACCGATTTCTCCCCGAGGTGACGCCATGCCGCTCCCGACAGAAGGCAAGATCTGGATGAACGGCCAACTGGTCGAGTGGCAGGATGCGACCGTTCACATCTGCTCGCACGTGATCCACTACGGCTCGTCGGTGTTCGAGGGCATCCGCTGCTACGACACGGCCAAGGGTCCGGCGGTGCTGCAACTGCGGGCGCACATGAAGCGGCTGTTCGACTCGGCCAAGATCTACCGCTCGGACATCCCGTACTCGTTGGACGAGTCGTGCGAGGCGGTGCTCGAGACGATTCGGGCCAACGATCTGCGCTCGTGCTATATCCGCCCGGTTGTCTATCGCGGCTACGGCGAACTCGGCGTCAACCCGTTCACCTGCCCGGTCGATTTCTCCATCGTCTGCCTCAACTGGGGTCGGTATTTGGGCAAGGAAGCCATCGAGCAGGGGATCGACGTTCGGATCGCGTCGTGGGCGCGGCCGGCGCCGAACACGCTGCCGTCGCTGGCGAAGGCGGGCGGCAACTACCTGAACTCGCAGCTTGTCAAGATGGAGGCGATCAAGGAAGGCTACGTCGAGGGGATCGTCCTGACGACCGAGGGCTACCTGTCCGAAGGCTCGGGCGAGAACCTGTTCGTCATTCGCGACAACATCCTCTACACGACGCCCGGCTCGGCTTCCATCCTGCCGGGGATCACGCGCAAGATGGTCCTCGGGCTGGCGAAGGAACTCGGAATCGAAGTCGTCGAGGCCAACCTGCCGCGCGAGTTGCTCTACATCGCCGACGAAGCGTTCTTCACCGGGACCGCCGCCGAAGTCTCGCCGATCCGCTCGGTGGACAAGATCAGCATCGGCTCGGGCAGCCGGGGACCGATCACCCATGCGATCCAGCAGCGGTTCTTCGACATCCTCGAATCCGGCGACGACGGTGGGCGCGGCTGGCTGACGTTCGTCTATCCCGACGACGCGCCTGCTGAGACGGCCGTTTCAGCCGACGGGGCCGACAACCATCTGGCCGAGTAGGTTCTGTTTCCTGATGAAGCCGTCCCGCTTTCTTATTTTGTCATCCCGAAAGTCGTGAAGGATCTGACCTCAGCCCCTTCACGACTTTCGGGGTGACAGCAAAGATGGAAACACCGAACGGCCGACTGGATTCGCTTCCGACCGGCCGTTTTCATGTCCGATTGTTTTATCTCCGCCCAGACCCGACCGCCGAGACAATCGTCCCCCGACGGCTGCGGCGGCTCCGTTCATGGATTCGACAGGCTCACCACGAACGGAGAGCGGCGATTTCTGCCCGCGCGATCTTCATCACCGTGAGCCTCGTTCGCAGGGACCGCCGCGAAAGGCGCAGTAGCCCCGGCAGAGCGCGTCCTCGCGGCAGAGCGGAAAATCGCCGCGACTGATCGCGCTTGCGACCCGGTGGAACTCATCCATCAACGCTTCCACGTCGGCGTCGGTCCGCTTGGCCCGCCAGTGGACGAACACTGGGCGCCCGTCGCCGTCGGGTTCGACCAGAATGCGCCGTGCCTGCACGTCGGCGATCAGCTGCGGGTCGCGCGTCCGGCCGTTCAATTCGGCGGCGACCGAGGCGGGGAGCGGCGCCTTCAGCACGAACACGAACCCGACATCCTCGGTCGCGGCGGCGAAGCTATAGAGCGTCAGTTGGCCGTCGGTGCGCGGGTCGTAGTTGAAATACCGGCGGTTGCCCCGATCCGACCACAGCTTGCTGGTGTGTTTATAATCGTCCACCAGCCGCCGCTCGCCGTGTCCTCGGTGCAGGTCGATGGAGCCTTTGACCGGCACGCCGCCGAAATCGAGCAGCGGCTCGTCGTCGCCCGCGACCGGCGGCAAGGTCGGCCGACCGTGGGCGAGCGCCGCTTGGCCGAGGGAGATCTCGCTGCCGAGGATTTTTAGCGGACTGCCGGCCAGTCGCCGGGCGAGCGCGGAAAACAGCGGATCGTAGCCGTCGCGCCGGGCGACGAGGGCGCCGTCGGGGTCTTCGCCGTCCAAATGCGTCCGGTGCGCGGCGACAGCGGTGGTGGTCAGGTCGGATAGAGACGGCCGGGCGGTGCCGGTTCGGTCGGCGGCGGCGAGGCTGACGGCGAGCGCTTCGGCGCCGCGATGAAAGGCCGAGCCTTCGACCAGCGCCGCCGTCGGCGGCTCGCGGTGACCGTCCAGATAGGTCAGCCGGTACTTCATCGGACATTGCTTGTACAGCTTGAAAGCGGACCAGCTCAGGTAGCCTTTCGGCAGCGTGTAGGGCATCGGGCGCGGGTTGGGGGAGGAGAGGACGGTCGGCCTCCGCAAGTGCATTGCCGGTTTCGGCGATCACCGGCACAGGCCTTGTCCGCTCGACGGGTCCGTCCTAAAATTCGCCACCCGCTGCCCGTTCCGTCTGTTATCGGAGGAGCCGATTCATGTCGCTTCGCAACGTTCTCATTTTCGCCTTTGGAACCGCTTCCGTCGCCCTTGCAGTTCGCCCGGCAACCGCGCAGATCATGATGCAGGGGTTTTACTGGGACACGCCGACGGGCGGCGCCTGGTACGATTCCGTTCGGGTCCGCATCCCGGAACTCAAGGCGGCCGGGATCTCGACGATGTGGCTGCCGCCGCCGGCCAAAGGCGCCGGGGGCGGGTTCTCGATGGGTTATGACCCGTTCGACCACTACGATGTCGGCGAGTATAATCAGAAAGGGACCGTCGAGACGCGGTTCGGGTCGCGGGCTGAACTCCAAGCGCTGCTGACCCGAATGCACAGCACCTCGGGCGGCGAAGCCCGGATGGACGCGCTGGCCGACGCCGTGCTGAACCACATGTCCGGCGGCAACGGCGAGTACAACCCGGTCGTCGAGACCTTCGTCGCCACCTTCGGTGGTCCGCCGAACTACCGCAATTACCCGCTCGGCTCACGCTACCATGTGCTCAACAACACGACCGCCGGGACGACTTACGACCTGCTGATCGACGCCCGGCGCGACGGGCAGAGCTACACCGGCTACACGCTGCAACTCTATTACCCCGGCATGACCACGTTCTCGACCGTGGCCGAGAGCGAGCCCGCGAACAACACGCGCGGCGCGGTCGTCTTGCCGACGACGGTGCAGACGGTCACATCGAACACGTATCGCAACACGAACTTGCCCAGCGACCGCGATTACGACTGGGTCACGTTCACCGTCCCGGTCGATGGCTACGTCGAAATCAAGCTGTTCGGCGGTGACGATCTGGACATCCGGCCGACGCTGTATAAGTCGGGTTCGGGCACGCCGGAGCCGATCCAGCTCTACACCTATACGGCGTTCGACTACGCCGCCCACGGCCACGGCGACCCGCAATTCAGCAAGAATTATCGCCATTTCCGCCCCGGTGACAGCGGCGACAACATCGATCCGCCCTACAACAACCAGCAGTTCGGCCAGGATATTTCGTATTACACCGACAGCCGCTACATGGCCGAGGGGTTGGACAATTGGGGCAACTGGCTGACCGATCAGATCGGCTTCGATGGGTTTCGGCTCGATCTCGTCAAAGGGATCACCAACGATTACACGAAAGAGTGGTTCTACCGGAACAACGTCCCCAAGCCGATCTCCGGTCCCGACGTGTACCGACCGGCCCAACCGCTCCGCTTCGCCGTCGGTGAATACTTCGACGGGAACCTGTCGTTTGTGCAGTCGTGGATCGACGGCAACGACCGGCGTGCGTCGGCGTTCGACTTCCCGCTCTATTACAAGTTGAAGGACATGGCGAACAACACGTCGGGCGGGTTCGACATGAACCAGCTCGCCGGGGCCAACTCGTCGCTCTCGCGGCAGGACCCGACCAAAGCCGTGACCTTCGCTGACAACCACGACACCGACCGCGACGGCGGTCCGTCGGGCATCACGTCGGACAAGCTGATGGCCTACGCCTACATCCTGACGCAGGAAGGGTTTCCGTGCGTCTTCTGGCGCGATTACTATACGTTCAAATTGCGCTACCCGATCAACCGGCTGATGGCGATCCACGAGGCGCTCGCTGGCGGGACGACGACCGTGCTCTATCAGGACGCCGATCTGCTCATCCTGCAACGCAACGGCGACGGCACTCGACCCGGCCTCGTGCTGGTGCTGAACGACAACGCATCGACGGTGCGCGGCGCGTTCGTCAACACGAAGTTCACCAACACGACGCTGCGCGACATGACCGGGCAGTACGCGAACCAGACCACCGACGGCTCGGGCGGCGCGAATCTGTACGCCCCGGCTCGCGGCTACACGGTTTACGGGCCGGAGTTCAGCGCCGTCGGCGCGTCGGGCGTGGCCGAAGGGTTTTTGCGCGCCGGCCAAACGCTCGATCTGTTCGACGGAACGACCGGCAATCCGCAGTTGCTCTCAACGCTCGGCGTGGCTGATGCGGGCGGATTCTACGGGCTCCGGCTCGAGCGGACGGCGACGCAGCCGACCGGTACGACCGCCAATGTTGCCCTGCCGCTCGACTTCCGCTTCCTGGCCGACGGAACTTCGACCGGCGCGCTCAATGCGACCGTAACGTACATCTATCCGCAATCGACTTATGACGCCTACGTCGCGGCGGGCGGGACGGCGCCGGAGTCGGCGCTGCGCGTGTACCGGCGCAACCCGGCGACGGGGCTGTATCAACTGGCGGGCACGTCGCAGTCGGCCGATCCGGCGCTGAACCGGATCACCGTCAGCGGACAGAACGCGTTCGGTGAGTTCGCCATCGCACCCGACGGACTGACCGACACGGCGCTGCCGGTCGAGGGTGTTCGCTTTACGGCAACGCCGTCGTCGGGCGGGGTGCGGCTGTCGTGGACGACGCAGGCCGAGCATGACAACGCCGGGTTCGAACTCGTCCGCCTGACCAAGCGCGGCGGGGCCGAACAGACCATCGCCACAATGGCGACCGCGCCCGAACTTCGCGGCGGCGGGACGACGTCGAGCCCGAGCCACTACGCGTTCACCGACCGAGCCACCGCTGCCGCGACGGCGTATGTGTACCGGCTCCGCTCGGTCGATCTGGGCGGCGTGCGGCACGATGTCGCCACGGTCGAGGCAACCACGGCCGACGTGGCCGCGCCGCTGTCGTGGCAGTTGTCCGAGGCGCAACCGAACCCGTTCAACCCGAGCACCGAGTTGCTCTATCAGGTCGGCACGGCCGGACCGGTTCGGCTGGTCGTGTTCGACGCGCTCGGTCGCGAGGTGGCGATGTTGGTGAATCGGCCGCAAGCCGCTGGGGCGTACCGCGTCCGCTTTGACGGTGCCGCGCTCCCGAGCGGCCTCTACGTCGCCCGGTTGACCGGCCCCGGCTTCGTCCAAACCCGGACGATGAGCTTGGTCAAGTAACCGCAGCCGGTCAGCAAACAAAAAACCCCGGTCGCACAGAGGCGGCCGGGGTTTTTTGCGCTCGGGCGAGTTCAGCGGAGCAGCGTCATTCGGCGGGTTGCGGTGCCGTTGGGCGTGACGAGTTGGTAGAGATAGACGCCGCTCGCCAGCCCGTCGGCTCGGAAGCGGACGCTCTGGGCGCCGCCGGGCCGCTCGCCGTCGATCAGCGTGGCGACTTGGCGACCGAGCAGATCGTACACCCGCAACGTGACGTGGCTTCGTCCGGCGAGGGTGAAGCGGATCTCGGTCGCCGGGTTGAACGGGTTCGGCTGGTTGGGCGAGAGGTAGAACGAACGCGGCGAGGCGTCGGCGTCGTCGCCCGAAACAGCGGTCGGAGCGGCGGGCACGGTCAGTCGGCGCGAGGTGAACAGGTGGAACGCGCCCGGCGCGAGCAGGATCGGTTGCGTCAGATCGGTCACGTCGAGACTGTCGCCGGTCAGCGGCTCGTACCAGCGGCCGGTGGTCGGGAACATCGGCGTCGAGGCTTGCGTCACGAGCGCGAAGTTGCCGACGACGATGGCCGTCAGGTCGGCGTCCGAGACCGTCACGCGCTTGACCGCTCCGCCGACCGACTGCGTCAGCGTGCCGCGACTGAAGGTCGGATTCGCCAGACGCAGCCGGATCAGCGACGAGAAGTGGTCGAACAGCGAGCGGCGGGCGGGATCGGCCACATAGTTCCAGCGGATCGGTTTCGGCGCGATTCGGCCGCCCTGATTGATCGAGACATCGTAGCCGAGTTCGCCGAACTGCCAGATCATCTTCGGCCCCGGCACCGTCAGGAAAAACGCCGCCGCGAGCTTGACTCGGTCGAGCGCCACGGGCAGCGTGCGGACGTTGTAGCTGCCACTTTGGCCGCCGTTGGCGAGCGCCTCGACGACCAGCCGCTCCTCGTCGTGGCTCTCCATGTATGTCACCAGATTCAGATCCCGCCAGCCGCGCGTCTTGGCGCTGGCCCACGACAGATCCGACCCGCTCGTTTGCCCTCTGACGGCGGCGGCATACGCGCCGTTCAGGTTGCCCCAGAGCATCATCCCGTGGTTCGCCAACACGGTTTCCTCGCTGTTGTCGGCCAAATGTTCGAGAATGACGTAGGCCGATGAATCGGTGTCCCAGATCCGGTCGGCCATCCGTTCGAGTAGCCGAATCCGGTCTGCGTCGTACTTGCTGCCGTACGGGTCGCTGTTGTCCTTGATGTTGTTGCCGAACCCTTTGGTGAAATCTTGGCGGAAGCCATCGACGTGGTACTCGGTCAGCCAGAAGCGGTTGATCCGGTCCACCAACCGCTGCGTCGCAAAGCTCTCGTGGTTGAAGTCATAACCGAATTGCAGCGCCGGGTTCGTGTAGTTCGAGCGCGGGTTGAGCCACGGGTTCTCGGCGGTCGGCGGACCAAACGGCGGCGCGTTGTAGAGCCGGACGAACGGCGACGCTTCGTAGGAATGGTTCAAGACTATGTCCAAAATCACGGCGATCCCGCGACGGTGCGCCTCGTCGATGAACCGTTTTAGCCCGACTGGCGGACCGTAATACTTGTCGGGCGCGAAGTAGAACGTCGGTTCGTAGCCCCAGTTGACGCTGTTGGAGCGGAACTCGTTGACCGGCAGCAACTCGATGGCGTTGACGCCCAGCCGTTGCAGATAGCCGAGCGTGTCGCTTAGCGTGGCGAAGTCGTGGGCGGCGATGAAGTCGCGGACGAGCAGTTCGTAGATGACGAGATCGCGCTTGTCCGGCCGCTGAAACCCGGTCGTCTGCCAGTGATAGGCGGGCTGCGCGGTCTGCAAAACCGAGACGTGGTACTGCGTCTTGCCGGTCGGATACGGCAGACGGTTCGGGTAGGTCGCGGCCGGAATCTGCGCGTCGTAATCGGGGTCGAGCACCTGCTCGGCGTACGGATCGGCGATCCGAATCGCGCCGTCCACCAGATATTGAAACCCGTAAGCCCGACCCGGCGCAAGTCCGGTCAGTTTCAGCCAGAACCGGGCGGAATCGGCCCGAATCGAGTCGCGCTTCATGTAGTAAGCCGTCGACGGCTTCCAACTGTTGAAATCGCCGATCACATACACGTTTTGCTTGTGCGGCGCGTAGAGCGAGAGCGTGACCGTTGTCAGATCGGTCGGGTCGTAGTTGATCCCGTCGATGATCCCGGTCGGCAGCGCGGCTTGGACGACCGGCGGATTGGCGACAAACGCGAACGTCGTCGAGTCGGCCGTCGTCGCACCCGAGCGCGTCACGGCGACGAGGCGCAGCGTGTGGTCGCCGGTCGAGATCGGACCCGACCGCGCGGCCAACGAGGCGACCCGGAGCAGTTGCAGACTCGGGTCGTAATCGGCGCCGAACGAACCGACCGCGCGGCCGTCGAGCACGAGTTGCGACCGGTCGGGGTCGATGGGATCGGACGATTTGGCCGCGACCGTGGCGGCGACCGGCAGCGTCTGGCCGATGCGGACGGTGTTTCGGGCCGGGGCCAACTGGAACACCATCGGCGAGCGGACCGTCACGACGGAGTTGCCGTCGGCGCCGAGCGTGATCGGGTTGAGCGGATCGGCCAGCCACGCGAACTGGCTGCCGTCGGCCGATGTGTGCTCGTGGAGCTTATAAAAATAGCCCGCTCCGGCGCTCGTCGCCGCGCCGCCGCCGCCGATCCGCAGCCGAACGGTTTTGAGCCAGCCATCGCCGACCGCCGTCATCTGCGACGGGGCGCCGACCGCGATCCGCCCGCCCGCGTTCGGTCCCCAACCGTTAAACTCGCCCGGCAGGAACACCCGCACCGGCGCATGGGCGGGTTCGTAGCGGAACGTCACGCTGACCGAATCCTGCGCGGCGGCAACGCCAGCCGAGAGCAGAATCAGTCCGCCGA
>JBBSVG010000063.1:0-8830 GCA_038233775.1 Bacteroidota bacterium
AGCCTCGCGCCCAACGCGGCGGTCGCGGCGGCCGAATCGGTCCGGTGCCGACCGACGAGTGGCGCCGCCTGTTCGTCTTGCGTCATGCCGGGTTGACCTTCGACTCCAGCCGGACGATGGGCAACACCATTTCCTCGAGCGACGCGCCGCCGTGCTGGAACGAGTCGCGGTACTGGTTCAGATACTTGTGGTAGTTCGTCGGATAGACGAAATACTGGTCTTCTTTGGCGATGATGTAGTTCGTGTTGACGCCGCGACGGGGCAGGCGGTACGGGTCGCCGCTCTTCAAGACGATGGCCTGCCGCGAATCGACCTTCAGGTTGCGACCGTGTTTGTAGCGCAGGTTCGTGCTCGTTTCACGGTCGGCCAGCACCTTTGCGCCCCGGTTGCAGCGGATCGAGCCGTGGTCGGTCGTGATCAGCACGACGGCGTCGGTGGTTGCGAGCAGCTTCAGCATGTTGAACAACGCCGAATGCTCGAACCACGTCTTGGCCAACCCGCGCAGGGCCGACTCGTCGGGCGCGATCTCTTTCAGCAGGTCGGATTCCGAGCGCGAGTGCGTCAGGATATCGACGAAGTTGACGACAACCGCCGTCAGCCGGTTGTTCCGGGTGAACGAGAGGATGTTCCCCTCGGCCTGGTGCGCGTCGTCGGCGGTGATGATCTTGACGTACTTCGGGTCGTTCTTCAACTGCACGCCGCGCCGCTTGAGCTGATCGATCAGAAAATCGCGCTCGAACCGGTTGTGGCTCGTCTCGTCGTCCTCGCTTCGCGCCCAGAGGTCCGGGTGGCGCTTCTCGATGTCGGCCGGGAACAGGCCGGAGAAGATCGCGTTGCGCGAGTACGGCGTCGCCGTCGGCAAGATCGAGAAGTAGAGCGACTTGGTCATCGAGTAGAACTCGTACAGCAGCGGCTCCATCGCCAGCCATTGGTCGAGCCGCAGACAATCGACGACGAACAGGACAACCGGTCGCTCGTGGTTCTGTAACTCCGGGATGACCGCCTCGCGGATCACATCGACCGAGAGCGGCGGCCGGTCTTCCCGGTCGGCGTAGGCCCAGTCGGCGTAGTTGCGCTCGACGAATTTGCCGAACTCGACGTTGCACTCGCGCTTCTGGTCGGCGATGGTTTGGCGCAGCCCGAGATCGGAGTGGCTGTCGAGTTCCACGTCCCACGTCGAGAGTTTCTGGTGGATGTCGAGCCATTCCTCGGCGGTCGGCCCCATCATCAGTTGCCGCGAGATCCCGTTGAACTCCTGGATATAATCGCGGCTGGCGGCCTCGCCGGCGATGCGCCGCCCATCGAGCAGCTTCTTCAGCGACAGCAAAATCTGGCTCGGGTTGACCGGTTTGGTCAGGTAATCCGAAATCTTCCGGCCGATGGCCTGCTCCATCAGCTTCTCTTCCTCGCTCTTGGTGATCATCACCACCGGGAGCGCCGGGTTGATCTGCTTGATCTCGTTCAGCGCGCCGAGCCCGCCCATGCCGGGCATCTGCTCGTCGAGAAAGATCACGTCGAAGCCGTTCGTCGCCCCGGCCAGCGACGATTCGCGGACGAGCGAGACGGCGTCCTCACCGTTGGAGACGCGGGTCACGTCGTAGCCCTTGCTCTCCAAAAACATAATGTGCGGCCTGAGCATGTCGATCTCGTCGTCGGCCCAGAGGATGCGATGCCTGGTGTCGGTCATGGACGGCCCTCCCGTTCGGGTGCCTGCGTGTCGTGAAAGCGGCAATCGACAGTCCGCGACCAAACATCGCGCCGGGCGATTTTTTGTCGTCTATAGGTCGTAGCCCACGGCGAAGGTGAAGCTGTTCGGTCCCCAGCGGAACGGCGGACCGTTGAACTGAATCGCGCGGCCGTAGGCGACCCGAGCCGCCCCGACCGGCGTCGGTACGCCGACAGCAACCCCAAGTCCTTGCCGCACACCTGACCAGCCGACGGCCAGTGACGAACTCCACGTCCCGCCCAGATCGGCCAGCCCGATCAAATACGCCTCGCCGACGATGGCGACCGGAACGCGGTAGCGCAACTCGAACGAGCCGAGCAGCAGTTGCCGACCGAGCAGCGCCCCGTCGGGCACGCCGACGAACGCGGACGGCGTGCCGAGCGGACCGCCGAGGCGGAATTGATACGCCTCCGGCAGCGTCTCATCGCCGAAGCCTATTCGGTAGCGCGGGCGAAAGGTCAGCCGCGAGCCCCACGCATTGTAGCTCTCGAACAGGACTTCAAGCCGAGAAAACGACCCGTCGCGGCGGTTGAGCCAGCTCGGCCACGTGCTGAACGTCGCCTCAGCCATCACGCCGTCTCGGGGAAACGGAACGGTGTTGCGGCTGTCGAGCAGCGAGCGGACGGCGAGTCCGGTCTGCCAGATCGACGCATCACCGTCGGCGCCGATGGGGTTGAACTCGACCCGTTCGCTGGTGAGGCCCAGCGAGACGACGCCCAAGCGGGCAACCTGTTCGCCCAACGAGACGGTTGCGCCGCTGTGTTGCTCGCGCACCGGCGGACCCGACCGCCAGCGGGTTCGGTCGCTGCTGACCGGCTCCTCGCGCCAAGTGAAGTAATCGCTCTGATGGTGAAACACGGCGACGCGGCCGGTCAAATACGTGCTCCACAGCCGGACCGCCCGCAACTCCAGATCGGCGTTCAGGTTCTGCGCGCCGCCCATGACCGTCAAGCCGGCCTGCCAGCCGAGATCGAACAGGTTCTCGTGCCGCAGATCGATCATTCCCTGAGCGTTGCGCGCGTTGTCCACCCGAGCGCCCAGTCGGAGCAGCCTCGGCAGCGTTTCGCGGACCCGGACGGCGAGCACCGGCTGCCCGGCTTCGTAGCGGACGCCGATGGAAACCTGGCTGAACAGCAGCGTCCCGGAAAGCTGCGCCTGCGCCCGACGGAAGCGGTCGATGGTGAACGGATCGCCGGGCGAGAGCGGCACCTCGCGCCGGACCAACTGCGCCCCGGCCGGACTGACGCCCTCGACCCGAATCGCCGAGATTCGCCCTTCGTCGAGCAAAACGCTGAGCGTGTCGCCGACCAGCGCGACCGAGCGGACGCGGGCCAGCGACCAGCCCTGCGACCGATAGTGGCTCAACACCTGCTCCAGCGCCGACCGCACCGCCTTCGGCGAGGTCGGTCGCCCGACGAGCGGTTGAAACAGCGAATCGAGTTCGGCCGGACCGATCAGCGTCGTGCCGTCAGCTCGCCAACCGCGCATCGTCGGGTGCAGCGTAACGGTGTAAGTCAGCGTCGTGCCGTCGAGCCGAGCCTCAGCGCGGGCAACGCGGTCGGTGGCGTAGAGCGCCCGCAGCCCGTCGTCCACCCGGCCGTCAGCGGCGTTGACGAGCGCCCGCAGCGTCTCGATCTCGGCTGAATCGACCCCGGTCAGTTCGATCTGCGTCGGCTGAACAACGCGGTGCGGTTGGGCAGCGAGCAGTCGGGCGCGGATCGAATCGAGCTGCGGCAGCGTCGTCTCGTACCCGGCCCGAATCATCCCCGGCACGTCGGAGAAGTCATTTGGCGTTCGGTCGCCGAGCGGGGGCCTGATCGCGACCGTCGCCCGAGCAAGTTGGGTTCGGTTGGAGAGTTGCATCAGGATGCCGAGCATTTGGTCGGCCGCCTCGAGCGCGCCCGTCACGGTCGCCGCCGGGCGGAGGTTCGCCGTCACGTCCGAGGCGACGGTCAGATCGGCCCCGACCAGCGAATCGGCCACATCGACTGGGATGTTGGCGACCAGACCGCCATCGACCAGCCGGAGCGAGTCGCGCCGGACCGGTTCGAACAGCAGCGGCACGGTCATCGACGCGCGCATCGCCTCGGCCAGTTCACCGTCGCGCAAGACGATCTGCCGTCCGGTCGGCAGGTCGGTCGTGACGACGTAGAGCGGAATCTTCAACTGCGAAAACCGTTGCTCGGCGTGGTACGGCGCCTGCAAGGTCAGGTCGTTGAGAAACGACAGCAGTCGCTGACCGTTCGAGAGTGCGCTTGGCAAGGTCGGTCGCAACCCGTCGAGTCGAAGCGTCAGAAACGAGCGGTCGTCGAGCGAGCGCGACTCGGGAGACAACTGACCTCGGTCGGGACTGTCGTTGAGCGAGGTCAGCCCGGTCCAGTCGAGCGTGTCGGCCATCGCTATAAGCTGTGAGGGCGTGTAGCCCGAGGCGTACAGACCGCCGATGATCGCGCCCATCGAGGTGCCGATGATCGCGTCGATGGGGATGTGGGCCTCGTCGAGCGCGCGCAGCACGCCGATGTGGGCGATCCCGCGAGAGGCGCCGCCGGAGAGGATCAGCGCAAGCGTCGGCCGGTCCGGCTCGACCGAAGCGAACGGCTCGAGCGTTGGCGAAACGTCAGGCGCCGGACGCAGCGGCAGGGAGAAGATCGCCATACCGACCGAATCGGCCGGCGCCGTCTGCGCTTGTGCCGCGCTGGCCGAAACCGTCAGCAGAGCAAGCGCGAATGGGCGGGCAACTCGAATGAAATACCGGAGCGTGGACCGGGGCGGACAAAAGGACGAACAGCCCATCGGCAACGGTCGGCGAAACGGTGGGTCGGGTGTGGATAACCCGTGAATAAATCGACTGACGTGTGTGAAGCGAAGATGAAGCCGTGAAAAACGCTCTTTTGACCCGGTAAAGATAGGATCGGGCGGTGGAAAACCCGTGGATAGCGCGGCAGGTGACCGGGTGTTATCCACAACTGGCCGGGGTCAACTGTAGCCGACCAGCGTACATTCGTGGGTCGAACGACCCTTTTGGCCGATGATTTCCCTCTTCACGACGGAGCAACAATGACGTTTCTGAACCCGCTGATGCTGCTGGCCCTCGCGGCGGCGGCGGTGCCGGTGCTGCTGCATCTGCTCAACCTCCGCCGGACCCGCCGCGTCGAGTTCAGCACGCTGCGGTTTCTGCGCGAGGTCCAGCAACACACGATGCGCCGGGTCCAGGTTCGCAACTGGCTTCTGCTCGCGCTGCGGGTGCTGGCCGTCGCCTGTTTGGTGCTGGCGTTCGCTCGGCCGGCGTGGCGCGGCGCCTTTGCTGGCGCGTTCGGCGGTCACGCCCGCACCTCGGTCGCGCTTGTCATCGATCAATCGCTCTCGACGGCGGCCGACGACGGACGCGGCTCGCTGCTTAGCCAGATTCAGGCCCACGTTGCCCGGATCGTCGGCCAGCTCGACTCCGGCGATGAAGCCTTTCTCGTCGCGACCGGCGACCTGCCGGAGCGGCCCGAGCGGATCGTCGGGCAGCACAACATCGAGGCGCTGACTGGCGAGGTGCGGCGGCTCGGGCCGAGTGCCCGGTCGGCCTCGCTGTCGGACGCGATTCGGGTCGCTGCTGAACGGCTCGGATCGTCGAACAATCTCAACCGCGAGCTGTACGTCTTCACCGATCTCCAAGCGACGGCGCTCGATCTCGGAGCGAAACCGTCGCGGCTTGCGCTGCCCGACGGCGTCAAACTGTTTCTGCTGCCAGTCGGCGGCAAGCCGGTCGATAATCTGGCCGTGACGGCGGCGACGGTCGAGAGCCGCCTGCTCGAGCGCGGCCAACCGGTCGTGATCCGGGCGACTGTCCGCAACTTCGGCACCGCCGCGGCGAGCGAGGTCGGCGCAAGTGTTTATTTGGACGGCGAGCGCGTCGCCCAATCGACCGTTTCAGTCCCGGCCGGCGGGACGACCGAGGTCAGTTTCCGGGCCGCGCTCCGCTCGGGCGGCCGGATCGCCGGTGAGGTTCGGCTCGACGACGACGCGCTTCCGGCCGACAACCGCCGCGCCTTCACGCTCGACGTGCCGACCGACCGGCCGCTGCTCGTGCTGAACGGACCGAACGCGACCTCGGGCGGGACGTTTTTGCAGGTGCTCGCCGACGGCACCGGCGGACTGTTTCGCCCAACCGTCGCCTCGGCCGACGCGCTCGGCGGCGTCGATCTGACCGCCTACGCCGCCGTCGTGCTCAACGGTCCGGCCCGGCTCTCCCCCGGCGAGATCACCCGGCTGCGCGATTATTTGGCTCGCGGCGGCGGACTGATCCTCTTCCCAGCGACCGGTGCCGATCTGAGCGGCTACAACGGGCTGCTGTCGGCACTCGGCGGCGGGACGCTGACGGGTCCGGTTGAGTCGGATCGCGCGCTCGGTTTCGGTCGGCTCGACACCGGGCACCCGCTGTTTGACGGGCTGTTCGACGGGACGATTCGGGCCGGTGCGCCGCCGAAGCTGATCTCGCCCGACGTCAAGCGGCATTTGGGCTACCGACCGGCCGGGGTCGGCGTGGCTGTTCTGTCACTCGACGACGGGGCGCCGCTGCTGGTCGATCTGCGGCCGACTGGCGACGCGGCGGCGGGTCGAGCGCTGGTGTTCACCTCGGCGCTTAATCTCGACTGGAGCGCGTGGCCGCTGCGCGGCTCGTTCCCGCCGCTGATGGTCCGCTCGCTGCTCTACGCCTCGTCGAGCGGCTCCGGTGGCACGTCGGCCGTGACGCTCGGGCAGCCGGTCGAGCAACTCATCCGCACCGGCGACGCAGGCGAATTAACGCTGCGCGATCCGACTGGCCGCGAGTCGAAGCCCGAGACGCGGCCAGTCTATGGCGGGACGATGGTCCGTTTCGTCCCGACCCGCGCCGGTGTGTATGATCTGATTCAATCCGGCAAAATCGTCCGTCGCGTGCCGGTCGGGCTCGAGCCGCTGGAGAGCGATCTCGGCCGGACGACGGCCCGCTCGCTTCGCCAAACCCTGATCGGTCGCGGCCTCGATCCGGCCCAAGTCGTCGCCGCTCCGGCCGGGGCACCGCTCGACGATCTGCTGCTTCAAGCGCGTTACGGGCTGGAGTTGTGGCCGTATCTGATCATGCTTGGGCTGCTGCTGCTGCTGGTCGAGTCGTGGCTGAGTCGCCGGTTGGCCCGCGCCGCGCTGGTGCCCGAACTGGTGTAACGGCGGGCACGGTGCTTGTCCTTTCCGTGGACATCCATCCGGGATGTGATCACGGGAGAATCCGAATGCAAGCGTGGCGTTGGGTCGCAATCGGCGCGCTGATCGGCGGGCTGCTGCTCTATCTGCTGGCGCAGCGCCGGCTCTACCGCCGGGCCGGACTGCCGCTGATCTCGTGGCGACAACCCTACGCCCGCGCCTACATCGTCGCGCATTGCGTTGCCATCGCGCTGCTCGTCGGGCTGTGGGCGACGAACCCGAGGCCGACGTTCGGGCCGCCGCTCGTCTGGGCGCTGTCGGTCGGGACGACGGTCGCCGCGCTGGCGGTTCGGCTCGGTTTCTCGCCCCGCGTCATCCTCGGCGCCGATGGCTGCTATATTGACGAACCGACCGGTGCGCATCTGCTCATCCGCTGGCGCGACGTGCAACAGGCGACGGTCGTCGGCTCGGGCGACGTGGCGCAACGGTCCGGCATCCGTCTTGTTTGGAGCGAGCCGGGCGGCGAAAAACCCCGTAAGACGTTGGTCCCGTTGCCGCTTGCCGTCCGCGACGAGGTCCGTCGGCTGCTCTCCGAGCGGGTCGCGTGCGCCGAAGGTCCGCTGGTTTAGGTACCTTTTAATCCAACTGCGAGGTTTGCTTGCCCCATTCTCACGGTCATCCGACGGTTTCGACGGTCAGCACGAAGGAGAACGCTATCTTGGTCGGCGTGACCGGACAGGCGACGAACTGGGAGGTGCAGGATTTTCTGACGGAACTCGAGCTGCTGGCCGACACGGCCGGCGCGGCGGTGACCGACAAGATCACCCAAGAACGCCGCACGCCTGATCCCGCCACCTACGTCGGCAAAGGAAAGGTGCAGGAGATCGCGCAGCTTGCCGAGCGGCGCAAGAGCGATCTGGTCATCTTCGACGATGATCTGTCGGCTTCGCAAGCGCGCAACTTGGAGCGCGAGCTGAAAATCAAGGTACTCGACCGCTCGGGGCTGATTCTGCACATCTTCGCCACACGGGCCAAGAGCGCCGAGAGCAAGGCGCAGGTCGAACTGGCGCAGCTTGAGTATCTGCTGCCGCGACTGACGCGGCAATGGACGCACTTGTCGAAGCAAAAAGGCGGCATCGGGACCAAAGGGCCGGGCGAGACGCAGATTGAGACCGACCGGCGGCTGATCCGAACCCGCATCTCGACCTTGCACGAGAAGATCGACCGGATCGACCGGCAGCGCGAGACGCAGCGCAAAGGTCGGCGCGAGGCGATTCGCGTCTCGCTCGTCGGCTACACCAACGCTGGCAAATCGACGCTGATGAACGCGCTCTCGAACGCCGGCGTGCTGGCCGAGAACCGGCTGTTCGCCACGCTCGACGCGACCGTGCGGTCGGTTCAGTTGACCGCGAACAAGAAGATTCTGCTCTCCGACACGGTCGGCTTCATCCGCAAGCTGCCGGCGCACTTGGTCGCTTCGTTCAAGAGTACGCTCGACGAGGTCCGCGAGGCCGACGTTCTGCTGCACGTCGTCGATGCGTCGCACCTAACGCTGGTCGAACAGATGGCGGCCGTTCACACCACGCTGGCCGATCTGGGCGTGCTCGACAAGCCGACGCTGATCGTCTTCAACAAGATGGATCTGGTCGAGGAGCGCGGCGTGATTCGCTCGTTGCAGACCGATTTCCCCGACTCGGTTTTCATCTCGGCCGAGAAGGGCATCAACCTCAGCGGCCTGCGCGACGCGCTGGTCGAGGTGATCGAGCGGCACTTCGTCGAGCGCTCCGTCACGCTGCCGCTGGATGCGGCCCGAGCCGTGGCCTACATCCACGAGGTCGCCGAGATGATCGACGAGCGCTACGAGCCGGACGGGATTCACTTGCGCTTCCGGCTGGCCGAGAAGAACCTCGACTCGGTCGAGCGGCTGAGTCGCCCCTA
>JBBSVG010000064.1:0-8804 GCA_038233775.1 Bacteroidota bacterium
GATGAGCGGCGGCAGTTCGGCCAACTCGGGCGGTCAGTCGGATTCGATGAAGGACAGCAACCAGAAGTAAGCGTTCAGGCTGCAACGGCCGCGCCCCCGGTCCCGCTGCCTTCTGGGCAGGCGACCGGGGGCGCGGTGCGTTCGGACCGTTTCGCTTATCGGCGGCGGATGTACTCGAGCATCGCTTGGCCGACCAGCGTGTTGCGGTGGACTCCGCGAAATACCTCGCTGCCGGGTCCAGCGGCGAAGACCTGGACCATCGTGCCGGTGTGATGCTTCGTCGTCCACGCGACGGTTGGCGACTGCGGGTTGGCGTTGTTCTGATTGAGCGCCATCCCGCCCGTCTCGTGGTCGGCGGTCACGATGACGAGCGTGTTGCCGTCCTGTTCGGCCCAGTCGAGCACTTTGCCGATGGCATTGTCGAAATCGACCGTCTCGCGGATCGCGTAGGCCGAGTCGTTGGCGTGACCGCCCCAGTCGATCTGCGACCCTTCGATCATCAGGAAAAACCCGTTCGGAGCGCGACCCAAACGCTCAACGGCTGTCATCGACATCTGCTCGAGCGCCGGTCCGCGAGCGGGCATCCGGTCGAGGTGTTCCGTGGCGAACAGGCCGAGCAGCTTGCCGGTGCTGGGGAGCGAGTCGAGTTGGGTCAGCCGAGTCAGATACGAGTAGCCGGTGCTTTGCATCTGCGCCACAAGGTCGAGGTCGTCCTCGCGAGCGCCGTCGGCTATGCCGAGCGGGCGGAAGAACTTGCGGCCGCCGCCGAAGACCACGTCGGCCCGGTGATCGGCGATGTCGCGGGCGATCCCGAACTGCTCGGCGCGGGTCGATTCATGGGCGATGAAGCAGGCGGGCGTCGCGTGGGTGATCGTGCAGGTGACGACGAGGCCCGTCTGCATCCCTTTGTCCTGTGCCGCTTCGAGCGCCGTCTCGACCGGTTTGCCGTCTGGGCCGACGCCGATGGCGCCGTTGTAGGTCGTCACGCCGGAGGCCATCGCGGTTGCCCCGGCGGCGCTGTCGGTGATGTAAACCGTCGATTGCGTCGCGAGCAACCCGACCGTCGGGAAGCGGTCCATCGCCAGCGTCCCTTTGGCGAACCGGGCGGCCGAGATCTGCGTCAGCCCCATTCCGTCGCCGATCATTAGGATAACGTTCTTCGGCGTCTTGCGGACGACAGCCGGTTCCGGGGCAGTTCCAGCGGGGAGCGCGTGGTCGGCGCCAGTGCAGCCGGCGAGCACTGCCGAGCAGAGCAGGAAACGGAGAGTTAAAAATCGCATCACGCAGAGGAAATGGTCAAAACGACGAGAGCCGACCCACTCCACATTCGGAGGGTCGGCTCTCGGTGCGACGGGTGTGGAGCTGAGGGGAATCGAACCCCTGACCTCTTGAATGCCATTCAAGCGCTCTACCAACTGAGCTACAGCCCCGGTTGCGGCAAATCCCGCTCGGGGAGGGCAAAGATACGAGCCCGCCCGCCGCCGCGCAAGCCCCGCCGAAAATCGCCGCCCGTCCGCCAGCGCCGGGTCGGACCTGTCAGGTTGACACAGTTCGCCCCCGACCGTATCTTTATCCGATGAACACGTCCCGATCCGATGCCGATTTTCGTCTCTCTGTGATGCCCGATCTGCCGCTTGTATCCCCGCCTGCCGACGGCTTCGTCTCGCTGGCCGACCTCTCATTCGGTCCCCGCGACGAGTCCGAGCGCGACCCGATGGCGTGTGGCGCTGATCCGCTTCCGGCCATCGGTCCCGCCGACCAACCGAGCGTGACCGACGCCCGTGGGCTGGTCTATATCGAGACCTACGGCTGTCAGATGAACGCCTCCGATTCGGAGATCGTCGCGGCGATCTTGGCCGGCGAAGGCTACCGGACGACGACCCAAATGGCCCAAGCCGATGTCGTGCTGGTCAACACCTGCGCGATTCGCGAAGGCGCCGAGCAGCGGATTTGGGGTCGGCTGGGGCTGTATAAAACGCTGAAAGCCGCCAAGCCGGGGCTCGTCGTCGGCGTGCTTGGGTGCATGGCCGAGCGGCTGCGGGCGAAGCTGCTGGAGCGGTCGAAGGTCGTCGATCTGGTCGTCGGGCCGGATGCGTACCGCGACCTGCCGCGTCTGCTGGTGCTGGCCTCGACCGGTGAGCGCGGGTTCAACACGCTGCTCTCGCTCGAAGAAACCTACGCCGACGTGGCGCCGGTCCGGGCCGAGGGGTTGTCGGCGTGGGTGACGATCATGCGCGGCTGCGACAACATGTACGCGTTCTGCATCGTCCCGTTCACCAGAGGCCGCGAGCGGTCGCGCCCCGTCGAGACGATCCTGCGCGAGGTCGAAGACCTGGTCGCTGGCGGCCACCGCGAGGTGACGTTGCTCGGGCAGAACGTCAATTCCTATCTGGACGGCGAGGTGACGTTTGCCCAGTTGCTGCGCCGGGTCGCGGCGGTCGATCCGACGCTGCGGGTCCGGTTCACCTCGCCGCACCCGAAAGACTTCTCCGACGAGGTGATCGAGGCCATCGCGACCACGGCGAATCTCTGCAATTACATCCATCTGCCGATGCAGTCCGGCTCGACGAGCTTGCTCAAGTCGATGAACCGGACCTACACCCGAGACGAGTTCGTCCGGCTGGTCGACAAGATGTACGCGGCGATTCCCGGCCTGTCGCTCTCGACCGACATCATCGCCGGATTCTGCGGCGAGACGGAGGCCGATCACGAGGAAACGCTCGCCGTCATGCGCCACGCGCGGTTCGACGCGGCGTACATGTTCAAATACTCCGAGCGCCCCGGCACGTTGGCCGCGCGCAAGCTGAAAGACGACGTGCCGGAAGAAATCAAGAGCCGGCGCATCTCTGAGATTGTGGCGTTGCAGCAGCAGATGTCGCTGGAGAACAACGAGCGCGAGATCGGCCGGGTCCACGAGGTGTTGATCGAGCGACCGGGCAGCAAGGGGCGGACGGAGCAATGGCGCGGCCGAACCGACACCAACAAGATGGTCGTCCTGCCGAACAGCGGCGAGGAACGGATCGGCGATCTCGTCCAGGTCGTCGTCGAGCGGGTCACGGCGGCGACGCTGTTCTCGGTCCGGGTGCTGGAACCGGTGGCGGCATGAACCGGCTCGTTTGGCTCGTCGCGCTCTTGCTGATCCCGGTCGCGGCCCAAGCGCAGACGACGGCGGTGACCGATTCGCTGGTCGGGCTGATCGCGCTGGGCCGGACGGCCGAGGCGCGCTCGGGACTTGCGGCGGTCCGCTCGGCGGGCGTGACCGAACCGGGTCTGCGCTACGTCGCGGCGCGGCTGACGACCGATGGCGCGGAAGCGGCTCGGCTCTACGAAGCGTTCCTGACGGCCAACCCGACCGATCCCTACGCCGACGACGCGCTCTTTTCGCTCTATCAATATCAGGTCGCGCTCGGTCAATACCCGGCCGCTGAGCGGCGATTGGCCGAGTTTCGCCGCCGCTTCCCGACCTCGCCGCTGGCCCCGCCGCTCGTCGCTGTGGCCGCGCTGCCGCTGCCCGAGACGCCGGTGACGGGCGATGAACCGGTCCAGCCCGCGCCGGTCGCAGCGACCGAGCCGAGCGCACCGGGCGAGGCGCCGGGCGTTGGCGGATTCAGCGTTCAGGTCGGCGCGTTCGGGTCGAAGGTCAACGCGCTGGCGCTTGGTCGGCGGTTGGGCAAAGCGCAGCCTATTTCCTACGGGACAAAGGTCAAGGGCAACACGACGCTGAACCTCGTCTGGGTCGGCCAGTTCCCCACCCGCGAGGCCGCCCAGCGCTACGCCGACGGGCTGCGCCGCACCGTCCGCGACCTGCCAACGCCGATCATCGTCGCCCGCTGAACCGGACTGGAATCGCCATGCAGACCGAGACGCAGCCGCTCACCGACGACGATCTGTTGCAGCTTACCGGTCGCCATGAACTCGTTCGGGGAGCGTTGCGCCCAATGTCGCCTGCGGGATACGAGCACGGGCTGATCGCGATGATGCTCGGCAGTTCGCTGCGGCAGCACGTCGCGGCGCATCGGCTGGGAACGGTGACAGCGGCTGAAACGGGCTTTCGGCTCGGTCCCGACACGGTTCGGGCGCCAGATGTCGGGTTCGTCAGCCGCGAGCGGGCCGAGGCGGTCGGGCGGCCGAGCGGTTACTGGCCCGGCGCCCCCGATCTGAGCATCGAGGTCGTCTCGCCCCACGATTCGTACAGCGACGTGATCGACAAGCTGCGCGATTTCTTCGAGGCCGGAACGCTCGTCGTGCTGGTGGTCAACCCGCGCAACCGGACGGTCGCTGTGCACCGCTCGCCGGTCGCAGCAACGCTGGTCGGTGTGGGCGAGACGCTGACGGTCGATGACGTGGTGCCCGGTTGGTCGGTGCCGGTGGCCGATCTGTTCTCGTGAACGGGGTTCGCGTGACAGTGCTTGGGTCGGGCGCGGGGATGTTGGCGCCGGGTCGCGCCCAATCGGCGTACTGGCTGGAGCTATCGACGGGTCGCGCGGTGTTGTGGGATGCAGGCGAAGGCGCGGCGCTGGCGATTCATCGGCTCGCGCTGCAACTCGACCGGCTCGACGCCGTCTGGATCAGCCACACGCACCCCGATCACCTGAGCGCGCTCGTCACGATCCTAACGCAGCGGCATCTGGCCCGAGTCGCGTCGCCGCTCGACGTGCATCTACCGTCACACGCGGTCGAGCCGATCCGGCGGTTGTGCGAGATCGGTTATCTGTGGCCGGAGAAGCTGTCGTATTCGATTCGCTGGCACGCCATCACGACCGACCTGCACGAGTTGGGCGACGGCGCGACGCTGCGGCCGTTTCGGACGGCGCATCTGGCGAAGTTGGCCGACCGGCTGGCCGATCATCCGGGCGTCGGGCTCGACTGTTTCGGCTTCGATCTCCGGCTCGCTGACGGTCGCCGGGTGGTGTATTCGGCCGATGTCGCGTCCGCTGACGATCTGCGCGGCGTGCCGCCGGGGATCGCGCTGTTGATCGTCGAGACGACGCATCTGTCGCCGAGCGACGGGCTGGCGCTGGCGGCCGAACTGCGGGCCGAGCAGGTCGTGTTGAGCCACATCGGCCCCGACCTCGACTTGGCCGAGTTGGAGCGGTTGGCGGCCGACTCGCCGGTCGCCGCCGTCGTTGCCGCTGACGGCCTGTGTTTGACGGTCTAACCGTTCACGAAACCGGAGCTTTGCTCTTGTCCGCCACACCCGAAACGCTGTCTCTGCCCGTTCCGACAACCGACTTGGCCGGACTCGACCGGGCCGGGGTCGAGCGACTCGCCTTTCAGGACCGTCAAGGCATCGTCGGCCAATCGACCGCGATCCGCGAACTGGTCGATGTGCTGATGCAGGTCGCGCCGACCGACATTACGGTGCTCGTCACCGGCGAGAGCGGCGTCGGCAAAGAGATCATCGCCCGTGCGCTGCACAGCGCGGGTCGGCGAGCGGGCGGCCGGTTGGTCGTCGTCAACTGCGGCGCGATCCCGGAAGGGTTGCTGGAGAGCGAGCTGTTCGGCCACGAGAAGGGCGCCTTCACCGGGGCGACCGAGCAGCGGAAAGGCTACTTCGAGCAAGCCGACAAAGGGACGATCTTTCTGGACGAGGTCGGCGAACTGCCGCCAGCGACGCAGGTCAAGTTCCTCCGCGTGCTCGAGACTGGCGAGTTCATGCGCGTCGGCGGCAACAAGACGATCAGCGTCGATGTCCGCATCGTCGCCGCGACGAACAAGCGGTTGGAGGACGAGGTCCGGCGCGGGACGTTCCGCGAGGATCTGTACTACCGGCTCCGCGCCGTCAACCTGTTCTTGCCGCCGCTGCGCGAGCGCCGGGCCGACATCGCGCCGCTGTTCAACAAGTTCGTCCACGACTACACGCGCAAGCACCACCTGCCGTTCGGCGGCCTGACGACCTCGGCCCGAGCGCTGTTGGAGGATTACGGCTGGCCGGGCAACGTCCGCGAGCTGCGAAATGTGGTCGAGACGCTCGTCGTGCTGGAGCGCGGCCACCGGGTCGATGGGGCCGCACTGACCCGTTATCTGCGCCGTGAGCCGGAGCGCGGCGACGGCCGCTCGCTGCCGACGCTGGCCTCGCCGTCGCGGCCCGGCCACAGCAGCGGGATCGACGCGGGCGACCGTGACTTGCTCTACCGGGCGTTGATCGAGTTGCGCCAGGAGGTCAGCGATCTGAAGACGCTGATCAGGGCGGCGCTGAGCGGGTCGTATCCCGACATCACCGACCGCACCGACGCGCCGATCTATCGACCGATGGCCGACGACGACCGCGACGAGGCGACGTTCGCCGAGAGCACCGTTCTGCCAGACGAAGACGACGAGGCCGACAGCGAGATGTCCGCCGCACTGGGCGACCCCACGCCCGAGCCGACTGCCACTGCTTCCGCGACCGAACCGGCGCCGCTGTCGCTCGAGCAGATGGAGCGGCGGATGATCGAGCACTCGCTCGTGACCTACGAGGGCAACCGGCGACGAGCCGCCCAAGCGCTGAACATCTCCGAGCGGACGTTGTACCGGAAGATCAAAGAGTACGACCTGTGACCGCCGCTCTGCGCGCCGTCGCCGTCGGGCTGATGTTGCTGACGATGGCCGGGTGCTATTCGTTCACCGGCGCCAGCGTCCCGCCGCACCTGCACACGATTGCCGTCCCGCTGTTCGACGACGAGAGCGCGACCTCGCTCGTCGTCGGGCTGCGCGAGCGGGCGACGGAAGCCATCGTGGCGCAGTTCACCCGAAGCAACACGCTCTCGGTCGTCGATGAACGCTCGGCCGATTGCACGCTGCGCGGCCGAATCGTTGGGGTTCGGTCGCAGCCCGAGGCGGTTGGGTCGGTCGGCGGCACGGTTCAGGCCCAGCGACAACTGCTGACGATTGCGGTCGAGGGGACGTTCACCGACCGAACACTCAACCGGCAGCTCTGGCAGCAGACGTTCACCGCCAGTTCGCCCTACGAAACGACGGGCGATCTGCGCGAGCAGCAGGATCGGGCCGTCGAGGCCGCGCTGCGGCAGCTCAGTCAGGATATGTTTCTGAAAACCGTCGCCGATTGGTGAGCGGGCCGGTTCGCCGGATGACTTTTTCTCTGCACTCCCCGTCATGGTTTCGCTGATCCTCACCGTGTACGCGGTCAGCCTCACCGTGCTCCTGCTCTACGGGCTGCACAGTCTGGTGCTGCTCGCGTTCTACCATCGAGGCCGACGGCAGCCGAGCGTCCGCCCGCCCGAGCCGGTCGATTGGCCGGTCGTCACGGTTCAGTTGCCGATCTTCAACGAGCTGCACGTCGCCGAGCGACTCGTCACCGCCGTCGCCGCGCTCGATTATCCAGCCGACCGGCTCGAGATTCAGGTGCTCGACGACTCGACCGATGAGACGGTCGAACGGGTTGCCGCCCACGTCGCCGCGCTCCGGGCAGCGGGTTGCGATGTGCATCATCTGCGACGAATCGAGCGGACGGGCTACAAGGCGGGCGCGCTTCGGGCTGGACTCGAACAGGCTCGCGGCGAGTTGATCGCCATCTTCGACGCCGATTTCGTCCCGCCGACCGACTTTCTCCGCCGCCTCGTGCCGCACCTGACGGCGACGCCGAGCGTCGGGATGGTCCAGGCCCGCTGGTCGCACCTGAACGGCGATTATTCCGCCCTGACCCGCGCCCAAGCCATCGCGCTCGACGCCCATTTCGTCATCGAGCAGAATGGCCGCGACCGCGCTGGCTGCTTTCTCAACTTCAACGGGACTGCCGGGCTCTGGCGCCGGTCGTGCATCGAGGACGCGGGCAACTGGCAGGCGGACACGCTGACCGAGGATCTCGACCTGTCGTACCGCGCCCAGTTGCGCGGCTGGCGCTTCCGCTTCGTCGGTGATGTCGTCGCCCCGGCTGAACTGCCAGCCGAGGTCGGTGCGCTCAAATCGCAGCAGTTCCGCTGGACCAAAGGCGCGGTCGAGACGGCGCGCAAGCTCTTGCCGCGACTCTGGCGGACGCCAGGCCTGCCGTTCTGGCTCAAAGCGATGGCGACGATGCACCTGACGAGCAACCTCGTCTTCCCGTTCATCCTGCTGGCAGGCATCCTGAACGTGCCGCTGATTTGGATCAAGCACGCGGGCGGACATTCGGTGTATTTTGCAGCGACGTCGGTCGGACTGGTGACGTTCCTCGGCTCGCTGGTCGTTTATGCGACCGCGCAACGGGCGATCTATCCCGACTGGCGCCGCCGACTGCTCTGGTTGCCGGTGTTTCTCGCCGGAAGCATGGGGCTGACGGTGGTCAACACCCGCGCGGTCGTCTCGGCGCTGCTCGGTCGCCGCAGCCCGTTCATCCGCACGCCGAAGTACCGTTTGGAAGGCAAAACCGACCGCTGGCAGCACAAGCGATACGCCGCCTCGGGTCGCGACCGGACGTTCTGGGTCGAGGCGCTTTTAACGATCTACTGCGCCGCTGGACTCGGACTCGCCGTCGCGCTGGCCGAGTATGCCGCCATCCCGTTCCTGCTGCTGTTTGGTGGCGGCTTCGCCACGCTGACCCTGCTTGCCCTCCGCCGTTCCGCTCTCTGAGAGGAGTCCCGCCATGTCCGTCGTGCTCACCGATGTCGAGGGTCTCATCGCTCATCTGGCCGACCATCCGGCCTCGCCGCTGGCCGTGCAGTTGGCCGTGCATCGGCTCGATCAGGGTGATTTCGCCGCCGCCGCGCAGGTGCTCGAACCGCTGACCGCCGCCTGTCCCGATTATCCGACCGCGCAACTGTTGCTCGGTCAAGCGTTGCTCTCGCTCGGCGAGTACGACGGCGCGACCCAGGCGCTCGGCCAGGCGA
>JBBSVG010000065.1:0-8739 GCA_038233775.1 Bacteroidota bacterium
CCAGCCCGACGGCTCGGCAACCGACCAACTGTATCGGGCGACCTTGCCGCCGCTGACGGCCGATTCGCTGTTTCTCCGCTTCGTCGCCGCGACGCCGCAGCGGACGGTCAAGCTGCCGTACAGTTCGGCTGGCGCTGCCGTGTTCGCTCTGAGCTACGGCAGCACGATGGTCAAAAATCCCGGCTTGCGCCACCAGACCGCCGTCGAGCCGACTGCTTCCGCACCGGCGCGGTTCCGGCTGCTGACCAACGCGCCGAACCCGTTCAACCCGCGCACCGAGATTCGGTTCGATCTTCCAGCGGCAGCGGTCGTTGGGCTCGATGTGTACAACGTGCTCGGGCAACTCGTCGCTCGGCGGATGGGCGCGGTGTATTCGGCCGGAGTCGATCAGCGGCTGACTTTTTCCGGCGACAGACTGCCGTCGGGCGTCTATCTCTACCGGCTGCTCGTGACCACCTCGGGCACGACGACGGCTGCGGCCGGTCGCATGACGCTCGTTCGCTGACCCGCCCTGCATGGTGTTTCCCCTGCTTCTCGACGCCTCCACCACGACCCGGCTCGGCTTCGGCCACTCGCCGTGGTGGCTCGTCCTGCTCGGTCTGCTCGCCGCTGGATTCGCCGTCTGGAGCTACCGGATCACCGTTCCGCCGGTCAGTTCGACCCGTCGGGCGATCCTGACCGCGCTCCGGGCGCTTGCGCTGTTCTGCGGATTGGTCGCGCTGTTCGAGCCGGTCCTCTCGCTGATCAAAACGACCGAGGAAGCGCCCGAACTCGTCGTCTTGACCGACGTGTCCGAGTCGATGTCCTTAACCGATCCGACGGGCAATCGGCGCGAGATTCTGCACGGACTCGTGACGAATCCGCTCTGGACCAAGCTCCGCTCCGGCGGCGCCGTCGTCCGGTTTCTCCCGTTCGGCGCGGCGCCCGATTCCGTCCTGCGCGACGCGCTGCCCGATTCGCTTCGACTGACCTCGCCCCGAACCAACCTCGCCGACGCCCTCAGCGCCGTCCCGGAACTGACGCGCGGGCGCAACTTGGCGGGCGTCGTGGTGCTGTCCGATGGCGCTTACACGGCCGGGGCGAACCCGCTTTATTTGGCCGACGGCTACCCGGTTCCGCTCTACACGGTCGGTGTGGGCGACTCGACCGAGGGGCGCGATGTCCGGGTCGAGCGCGTGCTCGCCGCCGA
Organism: Bacteroidota bacterium; assembly: GCA_038233775.1. Taxonomy (GTDB): domain Bacteria; phylum Bacteroidota; class JBBSVG01; order JBBSVG01; family JBBSVG01; genus JBBSVG01. Next base: position 1,190 of record JBBSVG010000065.1, read on the forward strand.
GGTCGCCTACGTCGCGACCGACGTCCCGATAGACGCGACGATTCGCGCCTCGAACAGCTCGGGCGAGAAGGTCGCCGTTGTGCTGACCGAGGACGGGCGGCGGTTGGACGCCCACGAGATCGCGCTGCCGACCGGATCGGGCGAACTGCCGGTCTCGTTCACCGCCCGGCCGACGACCGAAGGGACGCACCGCTACACGGTCGCGGTCGCGACGATTGCGGGCGAAATCTCGACGAAAAACAACGCCCAAACGGTGTTCGTCCGCGTGCTCCGCTCGAAGCTGCGGCTGTTGGTCATCGCCGGGGCGCCGTCGCCGGAAGTGGGGGCGCTGCGCCAAGCGGCGGCAGCGACGGAGAATTTAGAGGCCGTCGTGCGGACCCAAACGAGGGGCGGCGGGTTCCTCGAAGGACCGCTGCCCGCGTCGCTCGACTCGGCCGATGCCGTCGTGTTCGTCGATTATCCGACCGCTGCGAGCGCCGCCGAACCGTTCGGCCGGTTGGCCGCGCTCGTCGGCGCTGGGCGCAAGCCGCTGCTGACGATCTTGGGGCCGTCGGTCGATTACGCGAAACTTGCATCGCTCGGCGAGGCGGTTCCGGTCACGTTCCCGCGACCGCCGACGAGTCTGACGCAGGGCTTTTTGCAACCGACGGCCGTCGGGTTGGCGCATCCGGTGTTCAAACTCGACGGCGTGCCGAGCGACATCTGGCGCCGTCTGCCGCCGCTTGACGTGCCCGAGGCGTCGGTCGATCCGCGCTCCGGCTCGGTCGTGCTCGGCGAGGTCGCCATCCGCAGCGTCAACCTCGGCCGACCGATGATCGCGCTCCGTTCGGCCGCCCGGCGTCGCTCGGCGGTCGTCGCGGCGGTCGGGTTGTGGCGCTGGCGATTGGCCGATTTGGGCACCGACCCGACCGGCCTGTTCTACGACCGGCTGATCGGCTCGCTCGTCCGCTGGCTGACGAGTGAGGAGGAAACGCGCCGGGTGCGGATTCGGCCGACGCAGCCGACGTTCGACACGGCCGAGCCGGTCACGTTCACCGGTCAGGTTTATGACGAATCGTTCAGCCCCATCGCCGACGCGAGCGTGACCGTGACGGCGACCGGTCCGACCGGCAAGGCGGCGGGCAGCGTGATCCTCTCGGCGGTCGGCGGCGGACGCTACGAAGGTGCGCTGCCGGGGCTGCCACCGGGCGAGTATCGGTATTTGGGTGCGGCCACGCCGTCGGCTGGCGGCGCCGAGATCGGTCGCGAGGCCGGGCGGTTCACGGTCGGTGACCTCGGGCTCGAAGTCCGCGATCCCCGGATGAACCGGTCGCTGCTGACCGGACTGGCGCAGCTCTCGGGCGGCCGATTCTACACGGCGCAGACGGTGGATCGGCTGGCGCAGGACCTCGCCAAGAGCAGCCGATTCGCCCCGAATCCGGTCGAAACGGGGAGTGAGATCGAACTCTGGAACCGTCCGTGGTTGTTGTTGTTGATGCTTGCCCTGCTGACCGCCGAGTGGACGATTCGGAAGCTCAGCGGGATGGTTTGATCTCCCCCACTACCTCCGTTTAGAGCCGAGCAGCCACCCCTGCCGATTCGCACGGGTTTCGCCGCGCTCTACCGATGCCTTCGTTTCTCCCCGATCTGATCGCGCTGCTCCAGCGCGTTCACGAGTTGAGCCTGACCGACGCCGAGCTATCGGCCCGGCTCGATGCGCTCACCGTTCACCTTCCCGCCGCGCCGCCGCCCGTCGCACCCGCACCGCCGGTTGAGACGAAGCCGGTCGCACCGCCGCCGCCCGCTGAACCGGCGCCCGATCCGGTCGCGATCAGCAAACTTGCCGAGCATTTCCGCGCTGGTGGCGCCGTTGCGCTGACGCCGGAGACGCCGACCGTCCAACTGAGCCGAGTGCCGACCGAGGCCACCGGCTGGATCAAGCGGCTCGACGGGAAGGATCGGCTGGCGACTTGGCTCGTGCGTCGCGCTGAGTTGCACGACAGCGATCCGGCCCGTGTCGCGAGCGGTGACGTGGACCGAAGACGTGAGGCGGTCGCTTTGGGCGGCGATATCGCCCGTCTGCTCGACGACGCGCCGACCGAACCAAGCGAGGATGAGATCGAGGCGTATCGGCTCTACGCGGGCAACTGCAAGGCGACCGCCCGCGCCGTCGATCTGCTCGTTCGGCAACTCGACACGACCGACGACGAGGCCGGGCTGCTGCAACTGCTGGCCGAATCGCTCTCCGCGCTGCGCTACGCCGCCCGCACGGCGCTCAACGGTCGCGAGGACGCCGATCAGGACACGATCTTCTCGTGGCTGAAACGCCGGACCTCCGAGGCGCGCGTGTTCGTCCGCCGACACATGCGGCTGGACGATCCGGCCGAGCCGGAGGCGTGGCCCGACCGGATTCGCCGGATCGAAGCGTTCGCCGGCGAACCCGAGACGAGCGGCGAGGACGAAACCCACCAGCGGCTGTTCAAGCGGCTGCGCTACCACCTGAAGCTCATCACCCGCACGCCGACGGTCGATCACGAGCACGACTGGACCAAGGTGCTCGACACAATTACGGAACTGGTCCAGACCGGGCTGCCGCCGTCTCACGCCGGACTGCGCGACGAACTGCTGCCGGTGCTCGAGATCCTGCCGGAACGCGAATTCTCGACCGAGATCGGCTGGGTGCTGCGCGAGATCGACCGCTTTCTGGAGTCGCGGCTCGACGATGATCTGGACGAGGACGATGAAGCCGACTGGCCCGAGCGGACCGGCGTCGTGGCGGAAGCGGCTGCCCTGATGCACGGTCGGGCGGCGGTGCTGATCGGCGGCACCCGGCGCCCGCACGCCGCCGAAGCGCTCGAAGCGGCGCTCGGGTTGAGCGAACTGGTCTGGGTTACGACCCGCGAGCACCAGTCGCACACCGCATTTGAAGGCGCCATCGCCCGGCCCGATGTCGCCGTCGTCCTGCTCGCGATCCGCTGGTCGAGCCACGGCTTCGGCGAGGTTAAGGCATATTGCGACCTCTACGACAAGCCGCTGGTTCGGCTGAAAGCGGGGTACAACCCGAATCAGGTCGCGGTTCACCTGATCGAGCAAGCGAGCGGGCGGCTGCGCGACGCGTAACCGTTGGCCGGTTTGCGCCTTATCTTGGCCGATCCCGCCGCGCTTTCCCCTCCCGCTGCGCTCTGCCCGATGCCCCGATCCCTCCTGCTGCTATTCTGCCTGTTGCTGCTGCCCCAAGCCGTCGCCGCCCAAGCGCCGGCCGACAGCGGGCTGGTTGTGACCGAGGTCATGTCGAATCCCGTCGGCGACGAGGCCGTGCGTGAGTACGTTGAACTGCTCAACCTCGGTCCGACGGCCCGCGACCTGACCGGGCTGCGGTTGGGTGACAACAGCACCACGAAAAGCCCGCTCGCTCCGCTGACCGGCGGGATGATCGTCCAGCCCGGCCAGTACGTCGTCGTGCTCGACCGCGACTATCCCGGCACCGGCGCGCTGTATTCGATCCCCGACAACGCGCTCCTCGTGACGGTCACGAGCGCCCAGATCGGCAACAGCCTGACCAACGGTGGCGACGCGGTTCGGCTGTTCTCGGCCGCCGGCGACACGCTCGATGCGTTCACTTGGACGAAGGATCTCGGCGACGGCGTGCCGTGGATTCGGGCGACACCGCACCGGGGCGCGCCCATCGTCGCCGGAACCGCAGGCGGAACGCCGGGCGGACCCGACCCGACCGTCCGGCCGCGACGCAGCGAACTAACGCTGACCGCGACGGCACCCGCCCCGCTGCCGACCGCTGGCGGTCGCTGGCAACCGACCCTCCGCGTGACGAACGCCGGACCTGATACGGCGCTCGCGCCGCGCCTTCGGCTGTTCCGCGATGACAACGGCGACGACCGACTCAGCCCCGGCGAACCGGCCGATTCGCTCACGCTTGCCCGATTGGCGCCCGGCGCGACGGTTCAGCCGACGCTCGGCCTGACGGTGGTCGAAGGCGACAACCGGTTCGTCGTCGAGTTGACCGAACCGTCCGATTCGACGCTAAGCGACAACCGCGTTGCGCTCCGCTCGACGATTGCCCCGGCGTCGGGGCCGGTGCCGCCGGGCGCGCTGGTCATCAACGAAATCCACTACGCGCCGGTCACGCCGAACCCGGAGTGGGTCGAACTCTACAACCCGACTGCTGCCGCCGTTACACTCCCGGCCGGATCGAAGCTGACCGACGGCGTCGCGACCACGCCCGGCACGCTGCCCGCCGTGACCGTCGCCGCCGACGGCTATCTGGTCGTGACGAAGGATTCAGCTGCGTTTCGCCGCCGCTACCCGACCTTCACCGGCGCGCTGGTTCAGGCGATCAGCTTCCCCACGCTGAACAACCCCGGCGATGATGTCGTCCTGCTCGCCCCGGCGCGGGTGGACAGCGTGCATTATCTGGCCGCTTGGGGCGGCGCGTCGGGTGACCGGTCGCTGGAGCGGCTCAATCCGCTCGACCCGCCCAACACCGCCGCCAACTGGGCGACGAGCCGCGACGCCGACGGCGCGACGCCGGGTCGGGTCAACTCGGTCCGACCCAAACCGACCGATTGGGCGTTCAGCAAGCCGCAACTCCTGCCGACCGGCGACGGCTCGGCTCGGTTCAGCGTGCGCGTGACGAACGCGGGCCGCAACGCCCTGCCCGAAGCTGCCGCGCTGCTGTTCGCCGATTTGGCCGACGATTCGACCCGAACCGCAGCCGAACCGGGGATCGAGCGGACGATCCCGGCGCTGGCGGTCGGCGATTCCGTCCGTCTCAGCGCCGATCTGGCTGGGCTGCCGACCGGCGTGCTGATCCATTTTCGCGGCCGACTGACCGGGGTCGATGACGATTTGGCGAGCAATGAAACGTCGGTTCGGGCGACGTTGCCGCCGCCGGTCGCTGCGCCGGGCGGGCTGATCGTGACCGAGTGTCTGGCCGAACCGGTCGAGGGGCCGGAGTGGGTCGAATTGCTCAACCGAACCGCCCGACCGCTGACGCTGACCGGCTACAAGCTGACTGACGGCTCGACCATCGGCACGGTGCAGAGCGCCCCGGCGGTCCCGCCCGGTGGCTACGTTGTGCTGACCGGTGACACGCTGGCGTTCCGCGAATCGTGGCCCGGCGCGGCCTCGGCGCGGCTGATTCGGGTCACGAGCTTTCCGTCGCTGAACAACGCGGGCGATGTCGTCAAGCTGACCGATCCAAGCGGGATTCGACTCGATTCGCTGAAATACGCTGCCGATTGGGGACTGGGTCGCGGTCGCTCATCCGAGCGGATCGACCTCGGCGGCGCGACGGCCGACGCCGGAAGCTGGGCGCCGACGGCGGTTCCAACGCCCGGCCGCCCGACGCCGCGTCCCGCCGGTCGCTCGTTCGACCTAACGGTGCGCCGCGTAACGGCGAGCGGCTCGGGTCGGCAGTTGACCGGGGTCGTGACGGTCAAGAACGCTGGCTCGAACCCGGCAACCGGCGCAGGTTACGGTGTTCGACTCGGCCCGGACGTGCGGCTCGACGGCCGCGATCTGGCGCCCGGTGACTCGACCGATCTGCCGTTTACGATCTCCGCTGCGAGCGGAACGGTGCTTTTGACCGCCCGGATCGAGCCGTCGGCCGGGTTCGTCGACCGGCGAGCGGCGGGCGATTCGCTGGCGTTTACCGCCGTGCTCCGACCCGAAGCGGGCCGCGTGCTGATCAACGAAGCGATGGTCGATCCGCCGACCGGCGAGCCGGAGTGGGTCGAACTGGCGCTGGCTGAACCGGTCGATCTGTCGAGCTGGATTCTGGCCGATTCGAGCAAGACCGGTCGCGGGACCGTCGCGAAAGGGCCGCCGCTGCCCGCCGGATTCGTCATCCTGACCGGCGACACGGCCGCGTTTCGCGCCGCACGGCCGGGCGTCGGTCCGGTTCGGCTTGTGACCTCGATGCCGTCGCTCGGCAACACCGGCGACCGGATCATCCTGCGGACGCCGACCGGCGGCGCGGCGGTCGAGTCGCTCGCTTATGACAGCCGCTATCCGCTCCGCGTCGGCCGCTCGCTCGAACGGCAGCCGACCGAGCCGGAAGGGTGGCTGCCATCCATTGCGTCGGGCGGCGCGACGCCGGGCGCGGCCAACTCGACCGGCGATCTCGGGCTCGGGCTGGTCATCAACGAGATCGGCTACCACCCGCTGCCCGGCGAGCCGGAGTGGGTCGAACTGTTCAACCCGACGCCCGAGCCGGTCGTCGTCCGCTTCATCACCGTCACCGACGCCCCGGCGACCGGGACGTATGCGTTGCCCGACCGGACGGTTGCGCCCGGCGGATTCCTCGTCGTCGCGGCCGATACCGGGCTGGCCCGTCGTTATCCGACGCTCAACAGCGCCGATCTGGTCGTCCGCAAAGGCGCGTTCAGCCTGTCGAACGACGGCGAGACGGTTTATTTGCGCTCGGCTCGCGGCCGTCTGGTGGACAGCGTCGCCTACTCGGTGCGCTGGGCGGCGCCCGAGGTGCGGAGTCTGGCGGGCGTCTCGCTGGAGCGCATCTCGCCCGCCGGACCGAGCAACGACGGACTCAACTGGAGTTCGTCGAAGGCGTTTCCGGCCGGAGGGACGCCGGGCGCGATCAACAGCGTCAGCCGGGCGGCGACGGCGCAGGCGGCGGGTCCGGTGCTGACGAGCAGCCTCAACCCGTTCTCGCCGGAAGCGGGCGGGTTCACCGATTTGGGCTGGACGCTGCCGCGACCGGCCTCGCGGCTCCGGCTGCGGATCTACGACGCCACCGGCCGACTGGTCCGCGTCCTAATCGACAACCTGCCGAGCGATCTCATCGGCGCGGCCCGGTGGTACGGCGACGCGGACGACGGCGGGCGGCTCCGCATCGGCATCTATCTGGCGCATCTCGACGCAACCGACGCGTCCGGCGCCGTCATCACCACCGCCACGCTCCCCGTCGTGCTGGCCCGCTCGCTTAGGTGACTCCGGTCAACCGATAAACATCTGCGCTCGAAACTGTCACGCCGGACCCGACGAGCGGTTATCTTTGGGCCATTCCCTCCCGTTTTCCCCGCCCGGCCGATGCCCGCTTTGACCCTGCTGACGCTGACTGACCGGTTTCAGACCGACCTTGCCGCGACCGTGGCCCGACTCCGGCAGGGGTTGGACGGCATCGATGGCGCGATTGACTTGAGTGATGGACTCGACCGCTTGCTCGTCGGCTTGGGCGAGCGGGCGCCGGAGTTGACGCTCGTCGCCATCGGCGGCACCGGGCGGCGCGAGCGGTCGCTCGGCTCCGATGTCGATTTGCTTGTGCTCTGCGACGATGTGCTCGAGGCCGCGCCGCAACGGATCGTACACCCGCTCTACGACCTCGGACTCGAAGTCGGCCTGACTGTTCGCACGGTTGACGACTGCATGGCGCTGTACAGCGCGGGCGAGTTCGACTCGTGGGCGGCGCTGCTCGAAGCGCGGTATTTGGCCGGTCCGCGCGACCGGTTCGATCACTTGACGGCGGCGTTGCGTCGGGCAATTGCGTCGGGCGACGCGGCGACGTTTCTCCGCTCGGCGCTAACCGGTCGCGACGA
>JBBSVG010000066.1:0-8650 GCA_038233775.1 Bacteroidota bacterium
GTCTTCATCCCGGTTGTCCCGGTCGGCGGCGGTTTCCCCGAAAATCAGATCGCCGACGATGGCCGTCGTCAGTCCGGCCGCCGTCAGCCCGATCATCGCGGTCGCCTTACCACGTTCGCCCTTGACGATCTGGCCGCCGCCGGGCAGCCAGCTCCAGTGACGGACCTGCGCCTGATCGGGCTTGTTGAACATCTCCGTTACCCACAACCGGTCGCGACGGACGACAACCCGGCGTTCGGTGCTGCCAGCGGTTGCATTCTCGGTCCGAACCCGATACGCCCCGGCGACGGTGTCGAGCTTGGCCTGACCGCGACCGGCGAAGCGGCCGTCGATATAGATGTCCGAGTCGTAATCGCTCACGACGAGCAGGTTGCCACCCCAGACCAAGCGCGGGTAGCTGCTCTGGAAAACGTAGCTGACATCGGGCTTGCTGCCCGGCTTGCGCAACGTCAGCGGGACGGCCGTCGTCAGCGTCCGGCCGGATTGAATCGTCGGACGATAGATGAAGTCAAGGGAGCGCCGACTGGCGACGGCGATTCGGTGCGGTCCGGCCGAGAGTTCGAGCGAGTCGCCGCTGGTCAGCCGGTGAAAGTGCGCCAGATCGTCGTCGATCACGACGAGCATCGTATCGACCGGCGCCGTCAGTTTCAGGTAGCCCGATTGGGCGCGAGCCACACCGGGCAGCGCCAGCAGCAGCAAGCCGATAAGGCGGCAGATGGGGAGCGTCATGGGTCGAGAACAAAGGGTGGAGAGCGCCGCTTGTGTCAGCGGATCGTGAACGTGCCGGTATAAGCGTAGCTGCCGAGGGTGCCGTCGGGCTCGCGAGACGCCGCACGGAAGGTGTAGTTGCCGGGACCGGTGATCGGGACGGACAGGAAGCGAACCTCTTTATCCACCTCTCCGACGGCGACGAACGGATGGTCGTCCAGCTTCCGCTCGACCAAGACTGTCACGGTTTGGCTGACAACCGACCGCCACGAGACGCCGAAGGTGCCGTCGTTGATCAACGTCGCAGCCAGGCCCGACGGAGGGTAGAGTTGGTAGTTCGGGCTGCCGAGGTCGCGCGGGTTGTCCCGCTGAAACCCTTCCAGCGGCGACGGTTCGGTGCAGCCGGCGGCGACAACCGTCAGCAGCGCAAGCAGGAGGAGACGCATAACAGGGCTCAGGGGGAGGCTAAATCAGCGAACCGTGACGGTGCCGGTGTAAGCGTAGAGCCCGAGGGCGCCGTCTGCGGCTCGGGAGGCGGCTCGAAACGAATACAATCCGGGACCGGGGATCGGGACAGGCAGGAGTCGGACATCCTTCTCGACTTCACCGACCACGACATACGCCTCATCGTTCCGCTTCCGCTCGACCACCACGCGCTCGGTTCTCTGGCTGACGGACTGCCACAAGATGCCGAACGTGCCGTCGTTGACCGACGCGATGGTCAGCCCGACCGGCGGATCGATGGGCGCAAGCTGGTAGGTCGAACCGCCGGCGTCATGCGGATTGTCCCGCTGAAAATCGGCCAGCGGCGACGGTTCGGTGCAACCGGCGGCGGCGACCGTCAGCAGCGCAAGCAGGTGCGGGCGCAGGGTGTGCGTCATGGCGAGCGGGTTGGGTGGCAGGTGCGGTCGGCAAGATAACCCCGACCGGCGGCGAAATCGGCACCGCGCCGGGCCGTTTCAGGTGAACCGAGGGACGAGCCTTGCGGTCGCCGGGTCGCGTTTGCGGAACCGGAGTCGGACTTTTCAGCGTTTAGCGGAACCCCGGCCCGATGGCTTTTCGGCGTCGATGTCTGCATTTTCCCAACCGATCTGCCGATTTTGCTTACCCTGTTCTGGCGCGTCAACGGCCGACATCTCGTGCGCGAGTGGGGCAAGCTGCTGCTCTCACTCGTCGGGGTGGCGCTCGGCGTGGCGGTCGTGCTGGCGATCCGGGCGTCGAACGAGTCGGCGTTTCAGGCGTTCTCGAACACGCTCGACGCCGTGACCGGCAAGGCGACCGTCTCGATCACCTCGGCCGACGGCGGCGCGTTCAGCGAAACCGCCTACGCCCGAGTCCACCGCGCCCCCGGCCTGCGGGCGACGACGCCGATCCTCCAATCGGTCGCCCAAGCTGGCTCCGACGGCGAGCCGCTGACCGTGCTCGGGATCGACGTTTTCACCGACGGCGCGTTTCGCACTTACACGACAACCGACGGCGCGGCGGCCGATCAGGGCGGCTACGGGCTCGAGTTTCTGACCCAGCCCGACGCGCTGCTGCTGGCCGCGCCGTTCGCCGAGCGGCACGGCGTCGTTCGTGGCGACTCGATCACGTTGCTGACGGGCGGGCGCCGGAGCCGGTTTCTGGTCGCCGACGTGCTGGCGCTCGACGGTCCGGCTCGGGCGCAGGGCGGCGCGTTCGCCGTGATGGACATCGCTCAGGCGCAGCAGGCGTTCGACCGGATTGGTCAGATCGACCGGATCGACGCCATCGCCGATCCCCGCTTCCCGCGAGACGAAGTGCTGCGCGTGCTGCGTGAACGGCTGCCCGACGAGTTGAGCGTGGATCGCCCATCGGGTCGAGCGGAACAAGTCGAGCGGATGCTGGCCGCGTTTCGGCTGAATCTGACGGCGCTGGCGTCGATTGCGCTGCTCGTCAGCATGTTTCTGATCTACAACACGATCTCGACGAGCGCGGTCCGTCGCCGGCGCGAACTCGGGATTCTGCGGGCGCTTGGGGCGACCGAGCGGCAAGTGTTCGGGCTGTTTCTGGTCGAAGCGCTGGTGATTGGCCTCGTCGGTTCGCTGATCGGACTCGGGCTCGGCGTCGTGCTCGCCCGGCTGGCGCTCGACCGGGTCGCCCAAACGATCTCGGTGCTCTACGTCCTCGTTACCGCTGAGCACTTGGCTTTGTCGCCGCTGCTGCTGGTCGAAAGCGTGCTGATCGGCGTCGGGTCGGCCTTAGCGGCGGCCGTCGTCCCGGCGTGGGAAGCGGCCCGGACGCCGCCGAAAGAAACGTTCTCCTCCGGCACGCTCGACCGCCGGTTCGATCAGCGCATCTCGAAGCTGACCCGAATCGGCCTCGCGTTGCTGGTCGCGGCCGGAGGGGCGACGCTGCTGCCGGCCGTCGGCGGCGCACCGATTTTCGGCTATCTGGCCGCACTGCTGATCGCCCTCGGCCTCGCGCTCGTCACGCCGGCGGTGCTCGTCGGGCTGCGAAAAGCGGCCGAACCGCTGCTGCGGCGGCTGTTCGGTCCGACCGGCTCGCTCGCCGCTGGCTATCTCACCCGACACCTGAGCCGAACGTCCGTCGCCGTCGCCGCGCTGATGGTCGCCATCGCGATGCTCGTCGGCGTGGCGATTATGATCGGTTCGTTTCGCGAAACGGTGGACGAATGGGTGACGGAAACCGTGACCGGCGACGTGTTCATCGCTTCGACGACGACGATGACGACCGGCACGGTCACGTCGGTTCCCAATGCGGTCGTGAACGCGCTGCACGATCAGCCGGAGATCGCCGCCATCGAGCGGTTCACTCGGCGCGAAACGACGATTGGCGGGGCGCCAGCACTCATCGCCGCGAGCGATCTAAGCGTCGTCCGCGAGCGGTCGCGGCTGCTGTTTCGGTCGGGTGATGGACGCGAGATTCTGGCCCGAGCGATCCAGCGCGGCGAGGTCGTCGTCAGCGAATCGTTCTCGACCCGGCGCCGGGTTGGGGTCGGCGACTCGGTCACGCTCCGCACGCCGACCGGTCGGCACCGACTCCGCATCGCTGGGATTTACCCCGACTACGCCGCCGACGAGGGCATCGTGTTGATGGATCGCCCGCGCTACATCGCGCTTTACCGCGACACGACCGTGACGCAACTCGTCGGCTACCTGCGCCCCGGCGCCTCGCTCGGCGATGTGGTCGGCCGCCTGCGCCGGACGCTGGCCGGGACGTATGCGGTCAACGTCATGTCCAACGGCGACCTACGGCGCGAGATTTTCCGCATCTTCGACCAAACGTTCGCCATCACCTACGCCTTGCAGGCGATTGCGTTGCTCGTCGCCGCGATGGGGATCGTCTCGACGCTGATGGCGCTGATCGCCGAGCGCGAGCGCGAAATCGGGATTCTCAAAGCCGTCGGCGCGTCTCGTCGGCAGATCGAAGGGATGACGCTGATCGAGGCCGGACTGATGGGCCTCGCGGCGGTCGGGCTCGGGCTGCTGGCCGGAACGGCGCTCTCGGCGGTGCTGATCTACGTCATCAACCGACAGTCGTTCGGCTGGACGATCCAGTTTCGCCCGCCGCTGGCCGCCTTCGGCTGGACCGTCGTGCTGGTGCTCGCGACGGCGCTCGTCAGCGGCCTCCTGCCCGCCCGCTACGCCACTCGCCGCCCGATCCGCGAAGCGGTGGCGTACGAATAAAGCTGTCAGCCATCAGCTAGAGCGGTATTCAGAGAAGTCTGGACGCGGGTTCTGGTCTAACCCCTCCCCGGCGGGGAGGTGGCCCAACGGGCCGGTGGGGGTCGTCATTCAGGCGGCACCCGGTTCACCCCCCCGCTCGGCTTCGCCGGCTGCCCCCCGCCGGGGGGCGGTTTTTAGGTCAAACCTGTCTGAATACCGCTCTATCAGCCGTCAGCTAACGGCAAGAAAGCTGTCAGCGATCAGCTATCAGCCGTCAGCTAACGGCAAGAGAACGGACGCGGTCGGCGGTGGCGGCTCCGTTCATGGATTCGACGGGCTCACCACGAACGGAGATTAGCGCTGAAATGCGGCAACAGCGCCGCGCTGCCGTTTCATCAATCCGCGATCAGCAATCTGCAATTCTTCATCGCGCCGAGCCGCTGTTTCATCGCTCCTCGCTCATCGTTTATCGCTCTCTTCCCATGCCCTCCCGTCGCCTGTTGCTGTCTTTGTTGGCCGTGCCGGTGGCCGGTGCGGTGGCGTATCAGGTCGCCTGTCAGCCGCGCGGTGAGGTGTTCACGCCAGCGCTGGCGGGGTACACGTTCGCGTTTCCGCGAGATCACGCCGCGCATCCGGGCTACAAGACCGAGTGGTGGTATTACACCGGGCATCTGCGCGGTCCGAAGCCGGAGCAGCGCTATGGCTACCAGTTGACGCTGTTTCGCGTCCGGTTGACGCCCGAGGAGCAAGCCCGACCGCTCGTCAGCCACTTTGCCGCCGATCAGGTGTTCTTCGGTCATTTCGCGGTGACCGATCTGGCGGCGAAGCGGTTCGTCTATAGCGAGTTGATCAGTCGCGGCTCGCTCGGCGAGGCCGGGGCGAGGACCGATTATTACCGGACGTTCCTCGACCCGTGGACGGTCCAGCAACTCGGCAATCAGTTCACCCTCGACGCGGCCGACGCCAGCGACAGCACCAGTTTGCGGCTGATTCTCGGGCCGGGCAAAGGCGTCATCGTCAACGGTGTGGACGGCGTCAGCATGAAAGGCTCGGCGCCGGGGCAGGCGTCGCATTATTACTCGATGCCGAGAATGCCGTCGGCTGGCGTGCTGACGGTTGACGGCCAACCGGTGCAGGTCGTTGGCGAAAGCTGGATGGACCACGAGTTCGGCTCGAACCAACTCTCGCCCGATCAGGTCGGCTGGGATTGGTTCAGCCTGCAACTCTCGGACGGCAGCGAGCTGATGCTCTACCGGCTCCGTCGGCAGGACGGTTCGACCGAACCGGCGTCGAGCGGGACGTTCATCGACCCGACCGGCCACGCGCGCCATCTGACGCTGGCCGAGTACCGGATCGACGAGCTGGCCCGGTGGACGAGTCCGGTCTCGAAGGCGACCTATCCGGCCAGGTGGCGGGTGCAGGTGCCGGGTCTCGCGCTGGATTTGACCATCACCCCGACGTTGGCCGATCAGGAGCTGCGGACGCGCAACTCGACCCGAGTCGTCTATTGGGAAGGCGATTCAAACGTCACCGGCACGTCGGCCGGGAAGCCGGTCACCGGTCAGGGTTACGTCGAACTGACCGGCTACGCCGGGTCGATGGCCGGTTCGCTCTGATCCCGCTTCACAGTGAAGGAGCCCGATTGCCCGGTTTGTCTTGTCATCCTGAGCAACGCGAAGGATCTCACGCAGAGGCCCTGCACGAGAGTCGGCCGAGGTCGGCGTGAGACCCTTCACTGCGTTCAGGGTGACAGGCAAGAGCAAGGGCCGGACGCCTCCGACCACTTCAGCAGAACAGAGGATGAGCCGATCAGACGGCAGCGGGGAAGCTGAGGAAAAAGGTGCTGCCAGCGTTTGGCTCGCTCTCGACCCGGACCCGGCCGCTGGCGTGGGTCGCAATCTGTCGAACGATGGACAGGCCAAGCCCGACGCCGTCCTGCGGCCCGTCGCCGTCGGCTTCTCGGGCGACCTGATAGTACGGTTCGAAGACCCGCTGTTGCTCGGCCGGTGACAGGCCGATCCCGGTATCCTGCACCTTGAGTTGGACCTGAGCCGCCTCCAAGCTGCCGGAGATCGTCACCCGGCCGCCCTCGGGGGTGAACTTGATCCCGTTGACGATCAAGTGCGAGACGGCCTGGAGCAGCTTGTCACGGTCGCCGCGAACAGGCAACCGGGGGAGCGGCGTCGGGTCGAGGGTGAGCGTGACGCCTTTCTGCTGCGCCGCCGAGCGATTGGCCGCCAGCGATTGCTCGACCACGTCGGCCAGATCGACCTGTTCGACCCGCCAGAGCATCGTTCCGGCTTCCATCCGGGCGATATCGAGCACGTCCTCAATCAGCCGCGTCAGTCGGTCGGTCTCGCTGTTGACGATCTGCAAAAACGCTTGGCGCCGGGCTGGCTCGAGGCGGTCGCCGTTCATCCAGAGGATTTTTGCGAAGCTCTTGATCGACGCCAGCGGGGCGCGAATCTCCTGCGCCACCCGTGCGATGACGCCACTCTTGACCTCGTCCATCGCCTGCAACCGGTCGAGTTCGCCGCGCAATCCGGCGAGATCGGTCCCGCCGTCGGCCTCATCGGCCAACGTGGGGGCCGGGCAGAGCATGAGCAGCATCTCGCCGCCGGTCGGCATCGGTCGCAGCGTGGCCCGGTAGCGCATCCCCGCCCGACGCCAGTTGACGGCGGCCGGGCAGCGCTCGCCGTGGGCATCGAGCAGCTTGCGCCGGTCGTTGGGCGCGAAGCCGGGCATGGCGCCGAGCCGCCGCAGTTCGCTCGGGATGGTGCCGATCAGCGATTCGGCGCTCGGGTTGGCGGCCATCAGCCGACCGTCGGCGGCAACCACGAGCACCGCGTCGGGTAGCGACCGGAGCAGGCGGGCGGCTTGCGTCTCGTCAGAAGAATCAAAGTTCGACATAAGAAACCTCTAAGGCCGTCCTGGCGGTGCTCACTCAACACGCCGGACGGGTACGCATAACAGGCTACCGGTTGCGACGACGGTCGTCGCCTCCGAAATGGGATCGCAATTGATCGAGCGGGTCGATGGTCGGCGGTGGATTCGGTCGGGCGCTGGTCGGTCGGGATGGCGGCCGATTGGCGGACTCGGGCTTGCCCGGCGTCGGTTTCGACTTCTGTGCCTCTCGCGGCCGGTCGGGGGCGCGTTCGGGCGCCGGTGCAGCGCCGGGCAGCCGCAACGCGATCCGCTTCCGCTGCGGATCGACCGATTCGACCTCGACCTCGATCACCTGTCCAACCGACAGCAACTCGTGCGGATTCGTCACCCGCGTGCCGCTCGACCGGACCATGCGGCTCAGGTGCAGCAGCCCGTCGCCCTCGACGCCGATATCGACGAACGCGCCGAAATCGACGACGTTCCGCACCGTTCCGCGCAGCGCCATGCCGGGGCGCAGGTCGGATAGCTTCAGCACGTCGGAGCGGAGCAGCGGGCCGTCGAGCGAGGCGCGTGGGTCGCGGCCGGGTTTGCGCAGGTTCTCGACGATCAACTCGAAAGTCGGCTCGCCGACGCCAAGTTCCCGCGCCATTTCCTTTGTCGAGACACCAGCGAGCGCGGCGTCCAGTCGGGCGGGCGCGGCCTCGACCGAGCCGAGCGCCAACCGGTCGATCAGACGGCGAACGATGCCGTACGATTCCGGGTGGATCTGCGTGTTGTCCAGCGGTTCGTCGCCGCCGGAGATGCGGAGAAACCCGGCCGCTTGCTCGAACGCTGCCGGTCCGACGCCGGGCACGGCCTTCAACTCATCGCGGCGACCGAACCGGCCGCGCTCGTCGCGGTGCCGAACGACCGCCGCCGCCGTCCGCCGATTCAGCCCGGCGATGTGCGCCAGCAGCGAGGCGCTGGCCGTGTTCAGGTCCACACCGACCCGATTGACGCACGACTCAACCACTTGATCGAGCTTGACGGCCAGTTGCTTCTGATCGACATCGTGCTGATACAGCCCGACGCCGATGGCCTTTGGGTCGATCTTGACCAACTCGGCCAGCGGATCGAGCACGCGCCGGGCGATGGACACGACGCCGCGCTGCGACGCCTCCAGTTCGGGAAACTCCTCCCGCGCCACCGGAGACGCGCTGTAAACCGACGCGCCCGCTTCGCTGACCATCAAATAATGCAGCGGTTTGTCGGACGGACGCTCGAAGTTGCGGAGGAAATCGGCGACGAACGTTTCCGTCTCGCGTCCACCGGTCCCGTTGCCGACGGCGATCAACTCGACGCCGTGCGCCTTGATCAACTCGCGCAGGACGAGGGCCGATTTCTCCGTCCACGAGCGCGGCGGGGTCGGA
>JBBSVG010000067.1:0-8646 GCA_038233775.1 Bacteroidota bacterium
CATGAGCTTGTTCGTGTCGTGGCGGCGCTCCGCCGTGCCCCATGCGGGGTTGTCTTTCAGCAGTTCGATGTACAGCCGGTTCAGGCGGCTGGTGGCCCGGATATCGAAGGCGTTTTCGCTGATCTGCCGAACGGTGCTGATGCCCGCCAGCGGCAGGAAGAAGCCGAAGTGGTCGGGAAAGTTCTTGAAAGCGCAGACAACGGTCTCGCCGCTGGTCAGCTCTTCGGCCTCGAAGTCCGCCCCGTCGGTGGCGAGAATAAACTTCGCCCTGGCCTTGGCGGTGGCCGGACTGTTTTTGAGAGCCGTGAGCGTCGTCGTGACTTGGCCCGCATCGCAGGTCAGGATGTGGATGTTGCTGGTCTGGAGGACGCCGCCCAGATCGGATTTATTCGACGCCCCGGCACGCAGGCGATTGATGGTCGTCGCCTTGTTGCCGAAGGCTTCAAGGAAGGCGTAGGGGAACGTTGCGGAGTCAAAGGGTTGCTCCGCGAGGTCTGTGATCGCTTGTTCGATTTCTACGGCATTCATGGGCGTGCAGACACGCCTCTGCGCGATGCGGCCAGATCGGCATCGTTTTGCGGATCGCTCATGTCTTTAGCTGTGTTTTCTCGGCCATCTGCGCTGCCATCCAGCGGTGCAACTCGGTGCCAGACGCCGAATCACTCCCACTCGATGGTCGCGGGTGGCTTCGACGAGATGTCGTACACCACGCGGTTGATGCCGCGCACCTCGTTGATGATCCGGTTCGACGCCCGACCGAGCAGATCGTACGGCAGGTGCGCCCAATCGGCCGTCATCCCATCGACGCTCGTCACGGCGCGGAGCGCGATGGCTTGCTCGTAGGTCCGCTCGTCGCCCATCACACCGACCGATTGAACCGGCAGCAGGACCGCGAACGCCTGCCAGACCGAATCGTAGGCGCTCTTGCCGTCGATCTCACCTTTGTGCAACTCGTCCAAAAAGATCGTGTCGGCGCGACGGAGGAGCGCAAGCCGTTCGGGCGTGACGGCGCCGAGGATGCGGATCGCGAGACCGGGACCGGGGAACGGATGGCGCCCGACCATCGCCTCGGGCACGCCGAGCAAGCGGCCGACGGCCCGAACCTCGTCCTTGAACAGTTCGCGGAACGGCTCGACCAGTTTGAGCGCCATCCCGTCCGGCAGCCCGCCGACGTTGTGGTGCGTCTTGATCGTCGCCGACGGCCCTTTGATCGAGACCGATTCGATCACGTCGGGATAGAGCGTGCCCTGCGCGAGAAAGGCCACGTCGGTCAGCTTGGCCGCTTCCGCATCGAACACTTCGACGAACACGCGGCCGATGGCTTTGCGCTTGGCCTCGGGGTCGATCACGTCGGTTAGCGCCAAAAGGAACCGGTCGGCCGCATCGACGTGGATCAACCGAATCCCATAAGCATCGCGGAAAGTCGAAACCACCTGTTCCGCCTCGCCCTCGCGCAGCAGCCCGTTATCGACAAACACGCAGACCAACTGGTCGCCGAGCGCCCGGTGCAGCAGCACGGCCGCAACCGACGAATCGACGCCGCCGGACAGCCCGAGCAGCACGTTCTGCGAGCCGACTTTCGCCCGCACGTCGCGAATCGTCGCTTCGACGACCGACTCGGCCGTCCAGCCGCCGGAGCAGCCGCAGATGGCGTACAAAAAGTTTCGCAGCAGTTCGCCGCCGCGAGGCGTGTGGACGACCTCGGGGTGGAACTGGACGCCGTAGAGCGGCTTGTGCTCGTGCCGAATGGCGGCGAACGCGGCGTTGGTCGTGTGGGCGATGGGCTTGAACCCGTCCGGCAGCGCGGTCAGGTGGTCGCCGTGGCTCATCCAGACGGTCGGGCCGTGCCCTTCGCGGTCGGCCAGCCCGTGAAACAGCGGCTCGTCCGGCCCATCGACCAGCAGCGTCGCGCGACCGAATTCTCGGGCCGCCGCGCGGTCCACGGTCCCGCCCAACCGGTCGGCCATCAGTTGCAGCCCGTAGCAGATCCCGAGCGTCGGCACACCGAGATCGAACAGTTCGCGGCCAACCGTCGGGGCGCCGGGCGCGTACACGCTGGCCGGTCCGCCTGACAGAATCAGCCCTTTCAAATGGCCCGACGCGGCTTCTTCGGCGAGCGCGGCCGGATCGGTAGTGTAAGGTAAAATCTCGGCATATACCCCAACCTCGCGGACACGCCGGGCGATCAGTTGGGTGTACTGCGAACCGAAATCGAGGATGACCACCCGCTCGTCGTGCTGCATGTCGTCTGAACTCGGGGACCGATGGCGGGCGCAGTCGCGGCGGGGGCCGGCGGGATGAAGCGAAGGCGCGGGGACACCGGCGAAGATAGCCGACCGCCGGAAGTTTGTCAAACCGGAAGCTGTCAGCCATCAGCTATCAGCCGTCAGCTTACGGCAAGAAACAGCGAACGGAAGCGGTTGGTCTCTCTCCTCGGACCATGCGGCGCGTGTCACGTGACATCCCTGACAGCCCGTTCCGGGCGTCCGACCGTGTTGCCCTGCCGTTAAATTGCTCTTTTTGAGACTTTAGCTGCTGACAAACGCGATTCTGGAACGAAATTGCGCAGGATTGCGACGAAAAGACTACCGCCTCACCGGCGGCAACAGGTAGTTTCATGACCTCCACCGCAGCCCTCTTTCAGCGGGCGAATCATCCACGCGCTCACTGCCCCCATGTCGCGCTTCTCCTGCTGCCACACCTTCGGGCGCGCCCTTCTTCTGGGCAGCCTTCTCTTGGCGATCCTGCCCGGCGCGACCCCGGCGCAGGTCAGCCCGGCGACGGGTAGTGTGCTCGTCGTCCCGCGTCTGACTGGACCGATCACCCTCGACGGACACGTGGACGAACCGGCGTGGGACGTCGTCGCACCGCTCTCGCTGGTGACCCACTGGCCCACCTTCGGGGCGGCGCCTTCGGAACGAACCGAGATCCGAGTCGCCTATGACGACGGCTACATTTACGTCTCGTGTCGGTGCTATGCACCGCCCGAAGCCATCTTCGCGGCGTCCTTCCAACGCGACCTCAACACGCTCGCTACCGACTTCCTCGCCCTCGGCCTCGATACGTACGACGACAATGCGAGCGGGGTTGACTTCATCACGTCGCCCACCGGTTCGCGATCCGACGGCACGATGGCCGGTGACACCGGCGAAATCGACGACACCTGGAACACGTTCTGGGACGCCGAGGTGACCGTCACGCCCGAGGGGTGGTTCTCCGAGATGCGGATCCCGTTCTCCAGCCTCCGGTTCCAGGCCGTGAACGGGCGCGTGGTGATGGGCCTCAACGTGTGGCGCTACTTGGGGAAGAAGAACGAGATGGACCTTTTCCCGGCGATCCCACCGACTTGGGGATTCTGGAGCTTCAACAAATCGTCGCAGTTCCAGAAGGTCGTCTTTGAAGACGTCGAGACGAAGCGCCCGATCTACGTCACCCCGTATGCGCTCGGCGGTATCGGCCAGTCGTTCGACCTCAACCCGGACGGAACGGCTTACGTCCGCACCGACGACCCGGTGACCGAGTTCGGAGGCGATGTAAAGCTGGGCATCGGCGACAATCTGGCGCTCGACCTGACGGTGAACACCGATTTCGCCCAGGTCGAGGCCGACAACGTGCAAGTCAACCTGACCCGATTCTCGCTCTTCTTTCCGGAGAAGCGGCAATTCTTTCTCGAGCGCGCCAGTCTATTCAACTTCGACCTCGGCGGCTCGAACGTGCTGTTCTATAGCCGCCGGATCGGGCTTCAGGACGGCGAGGCGGTGCGGCTGCTGGGCGGGGGTCGCGCCGTTGGGCGCTTCGGCGCATGGGACGTGGGGCTGATCGACATGCAGACAGCGCGACGGCCGTCCGATCTGTCGGGGCAACCCGTGCTCCCGTCGGAGAATGTCGGCGTCGTGCGTCTGCGCCGTCGGGTATTCAACGACTTCTCCACTGTCGGCTCGCTCGTGACCAGCCGACGGGGCGACGATGGAACCTACAACGTCGCCCTCGGTTTCGACAGCGACGTGCGCCTCGCCGAGAATGCCTACGCGGAGCTGCGCTGGGTGCAAACCTTCGACAACGCGATTGACGGCGCATCGCCCCTGACCCGCGCCCGCCTTCGTGCCACCGTCAGCAGCCGCGCCTACACCGGGTTTGGCTATAGCGCCAAGATCGAACGGGCTGGCCGTGACTACCGCCCCGACCTCGGATTCGAGCAGCGAAGCGACTTTACCGTGTCGGGTGCAAAGCTCTGGCACGGGTGGCGGCCCGAGCGCGGCTCGCGGCTCGCCCGGCATCAGGTGGTCGTCGGCAGCGAGACGTTCTGGCGCAATGCCGACCGAACCATCGAGACCATCGAGTCGTCGGCTTCTTGGGAAGGGGCGCTCGCGTCGGGCGCGTCGCTCAATGGGCAGGTGGATCTGACCCACGATGATCTTCGCGAAGCCTTCTCGCTGTCGGACCACGTGGAGGTGCTACCGGGCGCGTACACCTTTATCGCCGCCGCTGCAAGCTATGACACGCCGGGCGGACAGCCCCTTCGGGCGTCCGTTTCAGCAGGAGGTGGCGCTTTCTACAACGGCCAACGGCTGACGCTCGGCGCGAAGCCGACGTGGGTCGTCTCGAAGTATCTCACCCTGAGCGGCAGCTACGAGTTCAACCACATCCGATTCCCCGATCAGGCGGAATCGTTCACGGCTCATGTTGCTCGCCTCCGCATCCGGGCCGCGCTCAACACCCGATGGTCGCTCTCGTCGCTGCTCCAGACCAACAGCGCAGCCACGGCGGGGCTCGTGAATCTGCGCCTGCGGTACAACCCGCGCGAGGGAAGCGACTTCTATTTGGTGATCGATCAAGGCTTCCACACCGACCGTCTGGCCGACTTGCCCGGCCGACCCTTCACGAGCCGACGCAGCCTCCTGGCGAAATACACCTACACGTTCGCCCTGTGAGGACATCGCTGGCGCGACAGCGCCGTCCTGCCCCCGGTGGGAGCGATTGGGTCCGCGTCATCTCCAAACCCGGCTGAACCCCGCTCCATCAGCCAAAGGCAAGAAAGAGCGAACGGAAACGGCAAGAAAACGGCGAACGGCGGCTGGCAAGAATGCCGAGCCGCCGTTTCATCAATCTGCCATCAGCAATCCGAAATGCGCTTCCATCATTCCGCATTCCGCACGCTCTTTCAGTCCTCGTCCCCGCCAGCGTGCTCGACCTCGCCGACGCGGCCGGTGGCCTGATCGACATCGACGTTCCACAGCTTGTTGTGCCGGTCGCGGATGCGGACCTCGTACTTGGCGGCGCCGTCCTCGGTGTCGATCTTCGTCGCGACGACGGTGCCCGGCTTGCGCTTCAGCGCGGCGGCTTCGGCGCGCTGCACGGCCGGGTCGGTCCGGTCGGCCGCATGGCCCTCGGCTGCCCGATCTTGGGCCGCTTCGGCGGCTTCCTGCTCGGCCGTCTCGGTTTCCCGCTTGACGAGCGCGCCGGTGACCGGGTCGAGCCAGAGTTCCTCGGTCTTGCCGTCGGCGGTCTTGATGTCGAACGAGTAGATCAGCTTGCCGTCTTCCTTCTCCAGCTCGGCCGACTGGATCGTGCCGCCGGGAACGAGCTTCTGCGCGAAGACGCGGGCCTGAGCCTCGGTCAACTGCTTGGCATGGTGGGTCTGGGCCGAAACCTGTCCGGCGCCGAGTCCGAGCGTGAGGCCGGCGACGAGCGCGACCGTTGATGTGAGACGCATGGTGTGTTCTCCCCTATTGAACCGTGTGGAAGCGGCCAACGTCGGCCGATGGACAGAAGGTACGACGCCGGGATTAAGCGCGGGATGAATCGAGGCTAAGCGTTCAGCGAAAGCCTTGCCGCTACCGCAACCGCCAGACGATCCCCGGATGAATCTGAACCGCATTGTTGTTGTCGTAGCTGAGACCGACGAAGAACTGCAGGTTGGACGATACGTTTCGTGCGACGCCGATGGTCCCGACCACCTCCCCTGCGGGTGCCTCCGCCACGACGGGTGCCGGCGACCCGAGTGCGCCATCGCCCTCCGCCAGCGCGGCGGTGTTCGCCAACACTTCGGCGAAGATCTCGTTCTTTTGATTTATGGTCAGGACCATCGCTGCGGCGCCGCTCACGATGTTGCTGAGACCCGCTCCCATCGGTTGACCGACGATGGTGTAGCCGAGGTTTGCGTGGATATCGGCGCGTCCGAAGCGCTTGCTCGCGATCAGGTAGGCGGCAACATCCGTCTTGCCCGTCCCGATCAACGAGTTCCTTGCGGTTGGGATCTTGAGTTCGCCGGCGACCGCGAAAGCGGGGCGGCCGAGCGATTCCTGCGCGACGAGGTACGTCAGCGTGGTCTCGATGTCGCCGGCGCCGGATGCACGGGAACCGGTTTTGGGCCTGATCGCCGTATAGGCCACAGGTTCGACGAGCAGTTCGAGCCGCTCTGTGAGCCCCACCTCAAAGGCGAACGGCACGGCATACTCGCTTCCTTCCGCAGCGTGTTGCAGTTCGAGGTTGCCCGCAACCGTGACCACGCCTTGGGGTAGCGTGCGCGCCGTCTCGGTTTCGAGCGTTTGCGCTTGCACCGCGCGGGAAGGCATCGCGAGCGCAGCAGCTCCGAAGAGCGATGCAGCGAGGAAATGACGGATGGTGCTTCTCATTCTGGCCTCTGGGTCTATGACTTCCCGTCGAAAGCGCGCGCGGCTGAACTCCGCACCCGACGCTGATGGATAACAAGCGCTCTCTGCCATCTCAGACAGATGCAGGCCTTTGCGGATCATTCAGGCTGCGCGACCGGTAGATGACCAGGCCAAGAATGACGACGAGGAACCCCACGCTCGTCACGACCGTCCCCAAGCCAAGGCCGCCGTCCGCCTTCGGCTGCGACAGCAGATCACCAAGCGATGCCCCAAGCGGCCGAGTCAGGATATAAGCGATCCAGAACGTCAGCACCGCGTTGAGGCCTGCCTTGAAGTGCAGCAGCGTGACCAGTGCGATCAACCCGGCGAACAACAGCCCGGAATACAGGTAGCCGAGTTGGGCACCTTCCGACAGCAGATCGCCACCGGCGGTACCGAGCGTGAAGGTGAAAAGAATCGCCGCCCAGTAGAAGAGTTCTCGACGGGTCGTCTGGATGGTGTGCACCGACAGAGACTTCTCGACCGCGTACCAAGCGACGAAGGTCAAGCATAATGCGGCCGTGAACACCAGCGTGGTGACCCAAAGGGGGACGCCCAGGTTCTCGACCAAGTTGTCGGTGATGAGGGTGCCAGCGACGCTGATGAGGACAACCGCCAACCAATAGATCGCGGGGACGTACTTGCGGGAGCGAAATTGCACGATCAGCGCGATCAGGAGCATCGCTCCCACAACCACGGAAGCCAGCACGAGACCGAGGTTGAGTTTGACGGCCAGCATATCGGCGAGCGTCTCGCCGACGGTGGTAGCCATGATCTTGATGATCCAGAAATAGATCGTGAGTTGAGGCACCTTGTTGAGCATGTGCTCGCTTTCTGAGGCCGCTGCGTTCATCTATATTCCTCCGCTCTTCTTGACCAACCTATCGACTCGATGATACGAGACGCAGGGTGCATTCTCCCCTGTTGAACCGTGTGGTCGCGGCCGACATTGGCCGATGGACAGAAGGTACGGCGGCGGGCTTAAGCGGGGGATGAATCGGGGCTAACAGAGTCGTCGCGGCAGAGCGGCAGCCGGAGCGTGGCGATGGTGCCGGTGCTCGGCGCCGGGTCGAGCGTCGCGTCGCCGCCGTGCTGTCGGGCGATCTCCCGAACGAGCGCGAGGCCGAGGCCGGTCCCGCTGCCGAGCGCACCCGGCCGACTGCGGGCCTGTTCGGCGCGGTAGAACCGCTCAAACACGTGCGGCCGATGCGCTGGCGCGATCCCGGCGCCGCTGTCCGTTACGCGCAGCACGGCATCGCCCGACTCGATCCTGAGCGAGAGCACAACCGGCGGCGCACCGTGGACGAGGGCGTTCTCGATCAGGTTCAGCACGGCCCGTTCGAGGCTCTGGTCGTCGCCGCGCACGGTGGCCGGGGTCCAGTCGGAGATCGTGACCGTCGCGCCGCGAGCCCGCAGCACCGGTTGCAGCCGACCGACGGCGCGGAGCGCGGCCTCGTCCAGTTCGACGACGGCTTGGCGCGGCGACTCGGCGGCGTCGGCGCGGGCCAGCGTCAGCAGGTCGCCGGTCAGACGGCCGAGCCGCTCGACCTCGTCCAGACTCCGGCGGAGCACGTCGGCATCGGCGGCGCTGGGGTCGCGGGCGAGCGCGAGTTCGAGGTCGGTCCGAAGAATCGCCAGCGGCGTCCGCAGTTCGTGCGAGGCGTCGGCGACGAACCGGCGTTGCTCATCGAACCCGGCCGCGAGCCGGTCGAGCACGCCATTGAAGGTCGCGGCGACACGAGCGACCTCGTCACCGGTCGGCGGCACCGGCAGACGGTCGCGGCCGAGTCGCCGGACAGTCATCGTCTCGGCAGCCGAAACAACCGCCGTCAGCGGCCGGAAGGCGCGACCGGCGGCGGCGTAGGCGAGCAACGCGGCCAGCAACAACGTGACCGGGACGGCAACGGCCAGCAGCCACGCCAGCCGGGCCAGCGGCCGGTCGCGCGCCTCGTCGGTCGGCAGTCCGACGGTCAGATCGTAGGGCACGCCGTCC